>NZ_NFHA01000003.1:0-190092 GCF_002159225.1 Flavonifractor sp. An91
GGCCAAGTGGTTGTGGAAGGAGAAGCTTTCTCCATTCACGCTTGTACTTCTTTGGCCTCTATATGCCAGAAACCCGGCTTATGCTTCATGCATAAACCGGGTTTCTCGACAGGCTGAAGGAGCCCGCGGCATCTGCCGCGGGCTCCTCGACTTGCAAAAAAGGCCTCGCAGAGTTCACGCCCGCAGGCGTGAAAGAATTTGAGTCCGTTTTCAGCCGCGACATGTGCGTGGCTGAAAACACTTCTCAGCCTGTCAGTGTGGAAGCCGTTTGCCCTTGGCAAACGGCTTCTGCGCGCAACAGGCTGTATTCCTCTCTCCAAAGCGGCTCTGCCGCTTTGGAGAAGCGTCAGCAGATAAACATGGCGTCTCCGAAGGAGAAGAAGCGGTATTTCTGCTCCACCGCCTCCTTGTAGGCGGCCAGGATGCGCTCCCGGCCCGCCAGGGCGGACACCAGCATGATGAGGGTGGATTCCGGCAGATGGAAGTTGGTGATGAGGCAGTCCAGCACCTTGAATTTGTAGCCCGGATAGATGAAGATATTGGTCCATCCGGCGCTCTCCTTCAGGGTTCCGTCCTCTGCCGCCCAGCTCTCAATGGTGCGGCAGGAAGTGGTGCCCACGCAGATCACCCGGCCTCCCTCGGCCTTGGTGCGGTTGATGGTCTCGGCGGTCCCGGCAGAGATCATGCAGTACTCGGAGTGCATCTCGTGGTCCAGGATATCCTCCTCCTTCACCGGGCGGAAGGTGCCCAGGCCCACATGGAGGGTCACATAGGCCAGACGCACCCCCATGTCCTCCACCTGCTTGAGTAGTTCCTTGGTGAAGTGGAGACCGGCGGTGGGGGCGGCGGCAGAACCCACCTCCCGGGAGTAGACGGTCTGATACCGCTCCGGGTCGTTAAGCTCGGCCTTAATGTAAGGAGGCAGAGGCATCTTGCCCAGCTGCTCCAGCTTTTCCAGGAAAATACCCTCGTAGTCGAAGCGGACCAGCCGGTTGCCGCCCTCCAGCACCTCGGTGACCTCGGCGGTGAGCTGGCCCTCGCCGAAAGACACCCGGGTACCAGGCTTCATTTTGCGGCCGGGCCGCACCAGGCACTCCCAGGTCTTATTGCCCCGGTCGATGAGCAGCAGCACCTCCACCGCTCCCCCACCGGGCTCCCGGTGGCCGATGAGCCGGGCGGGCAGCACCCGGGAGTCGTTGAGTACCAGACAGTCTCCCGGTCTCAGCAGAGTGGGCAGATCGAAAAAGTGCATATGTTTCGTTTCGCCGGTGTGCTTGTCCAGTACCAGCAGCCGGGAGGAGTCCCGCTTCTCCAGAGGAGTCTGAGCGATCAGCTCCTCCGGCAGGTAAAAGTCAAAATCAGACGTCTTTATGGCTTGCGCACCTCTATTCCAGTATAGTAGAAGGTCAGGATATCCTGATAAGTATAGCCCTGCTGGGCCATGGCATAAGCGCCCCACTGGCTCATGCCCACGTTGTGGCCCCAGCCGGAGCCGGTGATGGTGAACACGGTGGAGCTGTCTCCGCCGCTGCCGCCGGATGCCGTGGCCTGGGTCACCTGGCCGCTGCCGTCGATGATGTACACGTCGCCGCTCAGCTTGGAGGTGGAACCGCTGCCGTCGATGGCATAGGCCCCGTCCAGGCTGCCGAGGGTACCATTTCCGTTCACCGTGTAGCTCCCTCCCCCGCCGGACGAGCCGCTGCCGGCGGAGCTGGACACGGTGTAATGGATGGACCGCAGCCCCAGGAAGGTGCGGCAGTCGTCCCGGATCTTGCTCCAGCTCTTGCCGGAGGAGTCGGTGAAGGTGATCTCAATGGCATTGCCGGTGGGGCTGGTCTTGGTGACCTTGAAGTCCACGATGCCCGAGTTGGTATAGCCCTTGGAATTGAGCAGGTCGGTGAGCTCCTGGGCCGTATAGGTCACCGTCCAGTTATAGTTGGGAACCTTGCTGGCCACCGACGCTTCATAGGGGTCGTACTTGCCGATGAGGTAGGCCACGTTGCTCCCCCACACATTGACGGCGCTCTCGGTGGCGCCGCCGTCGTGGGAGGAATACACCGCGTCGATGAGGGAGCCGTTGTACCAGGCGTATTCGCCGTAGGTCTCCTCCACCGCCTTGCTGCTGGAGGCCGTCACCCGCTTCATGCCCTCATAAACCTGACAGCAGGTGGTGTTGCAGATGTCGAAGCCCTGGCTCTTGTGCTTGCTGGCGGTATAGTTGCGGTAGGCGTAGGTACGGGCACACACCGCCTGGGCCTTCAGGGCCTCCAGGGGCCAGGAGGAGCTCATCTCCCGCACGATGACCCCCTGTACATAGTCCTCCAGACCGATCACGTTGCTCACCGTCAGGTTGCCGCCGCCGGTCCGCTGGTACTGGAAGCCGCCATAATAGGTATTGCCCCGAAAAATGGTCTCGGTCTTGACGCTGTCGTCCAGGCCGGGCTTGATGCCCAGGCTCTTGGAGGCGCTGTCAAACTGGAAGAGGATCTGGCTGGTGCCCGTCTTGACCACCGACACCCCGGCGCTGGAGGTACCAACCACCTCGGCGCCCCCAAGACCCAGGCTGGACTGAGCCGCCTGGGCGGATTCCTTGTCCAGGTAGGCGCCCACTCTGGCCTGCCACTCTCCATCGATCCAGGCCGCAAAGCCGCCGGAATGGGCGGAAGCGGCCGCGGCAGCTTCGTTGTAGGAGCTGTAGCTGCCCGGCAGCTTCAAATGCCAGCAGCCCACGGCGATATTGGAGGTAATGGTGTCGTAATAGCCGCTCCATGTCCCCACCTTGCCGTAGTAGACATTCTGGGTTTTGACCACCGAGATGGCGGTCTCACTGGTGGCGGCCAGCTGCTGAAACACCCGGTTGTCGTCATAATAGCCCAGCCGGTACCCGCTGCCCACATCGTTGAGCAGGTTGGCGCCAGGCAGGGCGTTGGAGCCGTAAAAGATACCCACTTTAATGGTGGGATCCACCGCCACCGAGGCGGCGGAAGCCGGAGACTGGCTCAACGGAAGGACGATAGCCAGGGCCAGAGCTGCAATCTGCACAATTTTTTTCATCTTTCCTGTTTTCATTTGGCGGAAATCCCATCTCGCTTTCGTTGACACTTTGCCAGAACTTGTGGTACAATTTTGCAAACTAAATAGCGAAATTACATTTGCAGGATAGAGGCGCGGCTCTTCAAGAGTAGCGTGGTGAGGGTGCCGGGCCCGGTGAACCGCGTGAAAGGGGAGGCCGCCGAAGGGACGCTCCCGGTGGTGCGTTTGCCTGGTCGCCCGGATAAGATCCGTTCGACTGTCGCCGCACACGCGGCGGAGTGCTGTCTGCTTTTGTCTGGTATGGTCGGGGACGCACTGTCCCTGTCATTATAGTACAAAATCAGCAGTTCTGTAAACTGCTGATTTTCTTTTTCTTTTCGCTATGAGTTTCCGGTCTGAGACAGGCCGGTGTTGGAATAAACTTTGAGCAACGGAGGTATGGTCATGGAAAAATACAAAGTAGGCGTCATCGGCGGCACCGGTATGGTGGGCCAGCGTTTTGTTTCCCTGCTGGAGAATCACCCCTGGTTCCAGCTCACTGTCATTGCGGCCAGCAGCCGCTCCGCCGGCAAGACCTATGAGGAAGCCATCGGCTCCCGCTGGGCTCTGGAGAATCCCATGCCCGAAGAGGCCAAAAAGATGGTGGTCATGAACGCCCAGGCCGATATCGAGGCCATTGCCTCCCAGGTGGATTTTGTCTTTTCCGCCGTGGATATGAAGAAGGAAGAGATTCAGGCTCTGGAGGAGGCTTACGCCAAGCACGAGTGCCCCGTGGTCTCCAACAACTCCGCTCACCGCTGGACGCCCGACGTGCCCATGGTGGTGCCGGAGATCAATCCCGAGCATATCAAAGTCATCGAGGCCCAGCGAAAGCGACTGGGGGTGGAGCGCGGGTTCATTGCCGTTAAGTCCAACTGCTCCCTCCAGAGCTATGTTCCCGCCCTGCACCCCCTGCGCGGCTTCGGCCTGAACCAGGTGCTGGTCTGCACCTATCAGGCTATTTCCGGCGCGGGCAAAACCTTCGACACCTGGCCTGAGATGGTGGACAATGTGATCCCCTACATCGGCGGCGAGGAGGAGAAGAGCGAGCAGGAGCCCCTGAAGCTGTGGGGCAAGGTGGAGAACGGGGTCATCGTCAACGCCCAGTCCCCCGCCATCACCGCCCAGTGTCTGCGGGTGCCCGCGTCCAACGGCCACATGGCCGCTGTGTTCGCACGCTTTGAGAACAAACCCTCTATGGAGGAGATCAAAGAGATCTGGGCAAATTACAAGGGCCGTGCCCAGGAGCTGGCCCTGCCCTCCGCTCCCAAGCAGTTCCTGCACTACTTTGAGGAGCCCGACCGTCCTCAGACCCGGCTGGACCGGATGACCGAGGGCGGTATGGCGGTCTGCATTGGCCGTCTGCGTCCCGACACGCAGTACGACTATAAGTTCGTCTGCCTGTCCCACAATACCCTTCGCGGCGCCGCGGGCGGCGCAGTCCTTCTTGCCGAACTTCTGTGCGCGGAGGGTTACATTTCAAGGAGGTAACCCTAATTATGAGAGAGCCTGTTTTTACCGGAGCCTGTTCCGCCATCATCACCCCGTTTGACCACAGCGGCGCCATCAACTACGATCAGTTCGGGAAAATCATCGACGAGCAGATCGAGCGGGGCCTGGACGCCATCTGCGTCTGCGGCACCACCGGAGAGTGTTCCACCCTGACCATCCGGGAGCACATTGCCGCCGTGGAATACTGTGTCAAGCGGGTGAACGGCCGGGTCAAGGTCATTGCCGGCGCGGGCAGCAACGATACTTCCGCCGCCGTCTACCTGTCCCAGCACGCTCAGGACTCCGGTGCCGACGCCCTGCTGCACGTCACCCCCTACTACAACAAGGCGTCCCAGACCGGCCTCATCAAGCACTACGAATACATTGCCGACCGGGTGGATCTGCCCATTATCCTCTATAATGTGCCCTCCCGCACCGGCGTTTCCTTCACCGCCGAGACCTACAAGGTGCTCTCCCAGCACCCCAACATCAACGGCGTCAAGGAGGCCAGCGGCAACTTCTCTCTGCTGGCCCACACCCTGGCCATCTGCGGCGACGACTTCTATGTCTGGTCGGGCAACGACGACCAGGTGGTCCCCATGATGAGCCTGGGCGCCAAGGGCGTCATCTCGGTGGTAGCCAACATCGCCCCCGAGGTCATGATCCAGATGACCCACCTGTGCCTGGAGGGCAAGTTTGACCAGGCCGCCGCCCTTCAGCTGGGCTACATGGACTTCATTGACGCCCTCTTCCTGGAGGTCAACCCCATTCCCATCAAGGCTGCCATGAATCTGGCGGGCTACGACATCGGCTCCCTCCGCCTGCCTCTGTGCGATATGAGCGACGGACCGCTGGAAACCCTCCGTCAGTCTATGGTCAAGGTGGGACTGCTCTCCGCCTGAGCCACCGGGAAAGGATGTTGGAAATGCTTCGTTTGATCCTCTCCGGCTGCAACGGCCGGATGGGCCGGGCGGTGGAGCATCTGTGCGCCGCCCAGCCCGACCTGGAAATCGCCGCCGGATTTGACCTGCTGGGGACTGGTGACCGGGACTTCCCCGTGTTCTCCTCCCCCGCTGAGTTCCAGGGGCAGGCTGACGCTCTCATCGACTTCTCCTCCCCTGCTGCCCTGCCCGCTCTGCTGGACTTCTGTTTGCAGCGGAACATCCCGGCAGTGCTGGCCACCACCGGCTACTCGGAGGAGCAGCTGGCCGCCATCGACCAGGCGGCGCGGGTCATCCCCGTGTTCCGCTCCGCCAATATGTCCCTGGGAGTCAATGTGCTGCTGGCCCTGGTACGCCAGGCCACCGCGGCTCTGGGGACGGACTACGATATTGAGATCGTGGAAAAACACCATAATAAAAAGGTGGACGCCCCCAGCGGCACCGCCCTCATGCTGGCCGACGCGGCGGCATCCGCTCTTCCCTACCAGCCCGACTATGTGTGTAACCGCCACAGCGTCCGCAAGGCCAGAGACAAGGAGGAGATCGGCATCTGCTCTGTCCGCGGCGGCGGCATCGTGGGAGATCACGACGTGATCTTTGCCGGTGAGAATGAGGTCATCACCCTGAGCCACTCCGCCATGAGCCGAGAGGTCTTTGCCTCCGGCGCCATCCGGGCGGCCCGATTTCTTGCCGGTATGGAGGCCCCTGGTCTCTACTCCATGACTGATCTGGTCCAGGCCACCCTTTCCTAACAGCAAAAAAAGACCGCCCAATGGGCGGTCTTTTTTCATTCTTTGTCCGGCGGCGTTTGGGGCTGCTCCTCCAGGGGCTTGCCGTTGCCGTCGATTTTTTTTGCCTTGAGACGCTTGTTGACCCACTCCCGAACCAAAGCATAGAGCACAGCGAAGGTGGGCACGCCCAGGATCATGCCGGGGAAGCCAAACAGGCCGCCGCAGGTGACAATGGAGATGAGCACCCAGATGGCGGACAGGCCGGTGCTGTCGCCCAGGATCTTGGGCCCCAGGATGTTGCCGTCAAACTGCTGCAATCCGATGACCAGGGCAAAGAACCGCAGGGCGGCCCAGGGGTCCACGATCACCAGAATAAACAGACAGGGAATGGCGCCGATGATGGGCCCAAAGAAGGGGATCACATTGGTGACACCCACGGTAACGCTAACCAGCATGGGGTACGGGATCCGGAAAATGGCGCACAGGATGAAACAGAGCACGCCGATGATGGCGGAATCGATGATCTTACCGTTGATAAAGCCCACGAATACCCGGTTGGCCTGACCGCATACCCCCAGCAGCCAGTCGGACCGGCGCTTGGACACGGTGGCGTAGAGGAGCTTTTTCAGCTGGGGTACCAGCCGGTCCTTCCCCGCCAGCATATAGATGGAGGAAATCAGAGCGGTGATGCCCGCAATCACGCCGCTGCCGATGGCAAAGCCCACATCCAGCAGCTGGGGCAGGGCCTCCGCCGCTTTTGCGGTCATGTTGCTGATCATGTTCTGGAAGTTACCGAACATATCGTTGATGGCGTCGGCATCCAGATCAAATTGCTCGGTCAGATCCTGCACCAGCTGATCCAGGCTGGTCAGGTAGGTCTGCATATTGCCCGCCAGGTCCTTGACGCTCTGTACCACCTGAGGCACGATGAGCCCCAGCAGAATGGCCACCACCGCAAAGGCCAGCACATAGACCAGCAAAATGGACAACGCACGCTTAAACCGGTGGTTGGGAAAGAGTTTTCGCTCAAAAAAGCACATGGGGGTATTGAGCAGATAGGCAATGGCAAAGCCCACGATAAACGGGGACAGAACCCCCATAAACTGGTTGATTCGGACAGTTACTACGCTGAAATGGTTCAATCCCACATAGAACAGGATGGCAACGATGAGCACAATGAGCAGCTGCACATGGCTGCCATCCAGGATGTACCATTTCTTCTTGTTCTTCGGGTCCTCTTTTTCCGGCACAGTGCCTTCCTCCTTTGCAGCCGCCACACACATTGCCGGGGCGGTAAGCCTTCCAACAGGTTTATTGTATCATGCCTGTTTGTCGCCTGCAACCAAAGTCAGGTAAAATTAAGAAAGGGGCTGCCCCACTGACGGCAGCCCCTGAACACTCAGCCCTGCAGAGAGGCCCGGTGGAAGACCTTCTTGCCCTTCTTGATCATGACGCCGTCGCCGGAGAGCTGCTCGGCAGTCACGGCAGTGTATACGTCCGTTACCTTCTGGCCGTCCAGTTCCACGCCGCCCTGCTCGATGAGGCGGCGGGCCTCCTTCTTGGAGGGCGCCAGCTTACAGGCCAGCATCAGATCCAGAATACCGATGGCGCCGTCGGTGAGCGCACCAGCCTCCAGGGCGGTGGAGGGCACGTTGCTCATATCGCCGCCGCCCACAAACAGGGCCTTGGCAGCATCCTGGGCCTTTTGGGCCTCCTCCTCGCCGTGAACCAGCTTGGTCAGCTCAAAGGCCAGGATCTCCTTGGCGGTGTTGAGCTGGCTGCCCTCCCACTTGTCCATCTCGTCGATCTGCTCCAGAGGCAGGAAGGTGAGCATCCGCAGGCACTTGAGCACATCGCCGTCGCCCACGTTGCGCCAGTACTGGTAGAACTCATAGGGGCTGGTCTTGTTGGGGTCCAGCCACACGGCGCCCTTGGCGGTCTTGCCCATCTTCTTGCCCTCGGAGTTGAGCAGCAGGGTGATGGTCATGGCGTGGGCGTCCTTGCCCAGCTTGCGGCGGATCAGCTCGGTGCCGCCCAGCATATTGGACCACTGGTCGTCGCCGCCGAACTGCATATTGCAGCCGTAGTGCTGGAACAGATGGTAGAAGTCGTAGGACTGCATGATCATGTAGTTGAACTCCAGGAAGGAGAGGCCCTTCTCCATGCGCTGCTTGTAGCACTCAGCCCGGAGCATATTGTTGACGGAGAAGCAGGCGCCCACCTCACGGAGCAGCTCAATGTAGTTGAGCTTGAGGAGCCACTCGGCGTTGTTCACCATCTGGGCCTTGCCCTCGCCGAACTCGATGAAACGCTCCATCTGCTTCTTAAAGCAGTCACAGTTGTGCTGGATGGTCTCCGGGGTCATCATGTTGCGCATATCGGTACGGCCGGAGGGGTCACCGATGTAGCCGGTGCCGCCGCCGATGAGGGCGATAGGACGGTTGCCCGCCATCTGGAGCCGCTTCATCAGGCACAGAGCCATGAAGTGACCCACATGGAGGGAGTCGGCGGTAGGGTCAAAGCCGATGTAAAAGACGGCCTTGCCCTCGTTGATCATCTTGGAGATCTCCTCCTCGTTGGTGACCTGGGCAATGAGGCCACGGGCCTTCAGTTCTTCGTAACAAGTCATGTTCATTCTCCTTTATCTCAATGGTGTAGTCATCAGTATAACCGCTTTCCGCAGTGGGGACACTTGGCGTCGTCCATGTCGTGGAGGATTCCGCAGTGGGGGCAGGGGACCTGAGCAATGCCCGATCCCTCATCCTGGGAGATGCTTCCCGACAGATAAAAGTCTAGGTGTTGGCAGCTCTGGCAACACCATAGCTCCACAGGCATTAAATCTTCCATCCCGTTCCGCTCAAGATTCCCTCTCAAATGCCAGCCCGGCGCACCTTTTTTCAGAAAATGCTGTCCAATGCAGGCCATCTCCCCGCCGCAGCGGGTACAGACATTCCGATCCACAAAATCCCCCTTTCATGCAAAAAGCCCTCTGTCCGTTCGGACAGAGGGCGTAAAAACGCGGTACCACCTCTGGTTCGCCGTTTTCTCGCAAAAACGGCCTCATGCCGTGCCAACACACGGCGGCGCGATAACGGGCGCACCCGACACGGCCCTACTGGGGGTCTCCCCTGTTCAGGCGGCTGCTCCAGAGTGTATTTCCCAGCCTGTCCCCTCCCCCTCTCACCAAACCGGGGGCTCTCTGGGCGGGACGGGGGTTGGTACTTCTCCCTGTCATCGCAGTGTCATATTGATGAGGATTATAATCGCTCTTGCTCCGTTTGTCAAGCAGAAAAGCGGTACTCAACAAAATCTAGCTTTTGTGTAGTTTCTTGTAGGTCTCCGCACTGTCCAGCAGCTCCCCGGCGGCGCCAAGGGTAGCGTCGGTGATGTGCTCGCCGGAGGTAAGCCGGGCCAGCTCCTCGCACCGGCGCTGGCGGGTCAGACGCTCCACCTGGGTATAGGTCCGGCCGCCCCTCTCCCCCTTCTCCACGGAGAAGTGGACGTCGGCCATGGCGGCCAGCTGAGGCAGATGGGTAACGCACAGTACCTGCTTGGCGTGGGCCACATCGGCCAGCTTTTCCGCCACCTTCTGGGCCGCCCGTCCGGACACGCCGGTATCCACCTCGTCAAAGACCATGGTGCCCACCTGATCGTTTTCCGCCAGCACATTTTTCAGGGCCAGCATGATGCGGGCCAACTCACCGCCGGAGGCAATCTTCTGGATGGGCTTCAGGTCCTCGCCCACATTGGCGGACATGAGAAACTGCACCTCGTCCATGCCGGTGTCGTCCATGGCGAACTCCCCCGGCTTGGGTCCAAACTCCACCTGGAACCGGACCTTGGGCATATCCAGCTGGGCCAATTCGCTCTGAATCCGCTGTTCCAGCGCCTTGGCCGCCTTCTTTCGGGTCTGGCTGAGGGTCTCCGCCGCCTTTCGGGCGTCGGCCAGGGCCTTGGACTGCTCCTTCTCCAGCCGGGCAATGGTATCAGTGGAGAACTGGATCTCGTCCAGTTCCTTTTTGCAGCGGTCCAGATAGTCCAGCATCTCGTCCACCGAATCGCCGTACTTCTTCTTCAGCCGGTGGAGTACGTCCAACCGGCTCTCGATCTGGTCCAGCTCCCCCGGTTCAAAGTCAAAGGCGTCCCGCAGATCCCGGATCTGCTCGGCAATGTCTTCGGCGGCGCAGCGGAGTTCCACCAGCTTTTCCAACAGCTCGGCGGCCTGGGTGCTGATGCGGCCGGCGGCATGAAGAGACTGCTCCGCCTCCCCCAGCAGGGCAGCGGCTCCTTCCCGTTCATCATCGCCGGACAGGGCCAGATGCGCGCCTTCCACGCTCTTCATCAGCTTACCGGCGTTGCGCAGCAGATCCCGCCGCTCCGTCAGTTCTTCCTCTTCCCCGCTCCGCAGCTCGGCCCGCTCCAGTTCGCCGATCTGAAATTCCAGGCTGTCAATGCGCCGGGCCTTCTCCGCCTCGTCCATCCGGAGGGATGAGATCTCCCGGCGGAGGGCAGCCAGTCTGTTATAGCAAACCCGGTAGGCATCCAGATCCGCCCCGGTGGCGCCAAAGCCATCCAGATAATCCAGGTGACACCGCTCGTCCAGCAGCTGCTGGCCGTCGTGCTGGCCGTGGATATTGAGCAGTAGGCGGCCCAGCTGCCGCAGCTGGGAGACGGTGATGAGCCGGCCATTGATGCGGCAGATGTTCTTCCCGTCGGGCTGGATCTCCCGCTGGATGAGCAGATTGCCCTCCTCGTCGGGGCCTACGCCGTTCTCCCGGAACCAGTCCAGCTCTGGCAGGCCGGTAAACACCGCGTTGACCAGGGAGGACTTTGCCCCGGTACGGATCAGATCCCGGCTGGTGCGCTCCCCGATGATGGCCCCGATGGCATCCACCACAATGGACTTGCCCGCGCCGGTCTCGCCGGTGAGGACGTTAAAGCCTTTGTCAAACTGGATGTCCGCCGTCTGGATCACCGCAATATTTTCAATGTGCAGCAAAGAAAGCATATAGGCC
The DNA here is from genome assembly GCF_002159225.1 of Flavonifractor sp. An91. Classification (NCBI taxonomy): domain Bacteria; kingdom Bacillati; phylum Bacillota; class Clostridia; order Eubacteriales; family Oscillospiraceae; genus Flavonifractor; species Flavonifractor sp. An91. Next base: position 11,251 of record NZ_NFHA01000003.1, read on the forward strand.
ACCACCCTAGAAAGGCACGTTGATTAAAAAAGCCTCGCAGAGTTGCGCCGCCCGCAGGCGGCGCAATAAAATCGAAAACCGTTTTTGGCTGCGACATACGCGTAGCCAAAAACACTTCTCAGACCGCAAGTGTGGAATTTATCCATCAAAGATGGACAAATTCTGCGCGTAGCGGGCTGCATCCTGCTCAAAAAAGTGACTTTGTCACTTTTTTGAAGTCTCATTTCAGCATGGCATGGATCTCATTGCAGAAGGAGGCAGCGTCCTCATTGGTGCGCATAATAAGGATGGCGGTATCGTCTCCCGCCAGGCTGCCCACCAGGCTGGAAATATCCATGCCGTCAATGGCGGCGCAGGCCGCAGAGGCCAGACCGGGCATGGTTTTCAAAACCACGATATTCTGGGCCATATCAAAGGAGGTAACGCCCTCCTTGAAGATGGTACGCAGCCGTCCCGCGATATTCAGGGAGGCCTTCCGCTCCGAAACGGCGTAACGATAGGTCCCGTATCCGGTCAGTTCCTTAATGAGGTGGAGTTCCTTGATGTCCCGGGAAATGGTGGCCTGGGTGGACTGCACCCCTCTGGCCCGCAGCTCTGTCAGAAGCTGATCCTGGGTATCAATATCCTGCTCCGCAATGATCCGCAAAATCTCCTGCTGCCGTTTCGCTTTCATGGCTTACGCACCTCCCAATTTATGATTCAAAATCTCATAGAATGTCCGGCCGGTCACCCGAACCAGTCTGGTTTTGGATTTGGACATCTTGGTCTCCACCACGTCGCCGCCGTTGAGCTTGAAGGCTTTCCCTCCATCCACCGACAAAAAGGCGGTCTTGCGGGCCATCCGGCCCAGCTTGATGGACACCATCCGCTCATGGCCCAGCACAAAGGACCGGGCAGACAGGGCGTGAGGACAGATGGGCGTAACGATGATGTTTTCCGCCGTGGGCTCCACGATAGGGCCCCCCGCCGACATGGAATAAGCGGTAGATCCGGTGGGGGTGCTGATGACCACACCGTCGGCAGACATCTTGGTAATGGTGGTCTTATCCCCCAGCACCTCCAGATCCACCACCCGGGCCACCGCCCCCTTGGTGAGGGCAGCGTCGTTGAGGGCGATGTCAGAATAGATCACCTTGCCGTCCCGCCGCACCGTCACGTCCAGCATCATGCGGTCCTCCACAGCATACTTTCCGGCGGGCAGCTTGGAGAGCATAGACAGTTCCCCCAGTTCCAGCTCCGCCATGAAGCCAACGCTGCCCAGGTTAACGCCCAGAATGGGCACATGGTGCTGGTTGGCGTCCTTGGCGGCATGGAGGATGGTGCCGTCTCCGCCAAAGCACACCAGAATATCCGCGTCCTTCAGCTCCTCCTCGGTCTGCTTGAACTGGATGTGCTTGGGAAATTCGATGTTTCCCCCCTCCACCGCAAAGGGCAGGCAGATGGCGGTCTCCACCCCGGCGGCTTTCAGAATCTTCTCCGCCGCCTGGGCGGCCTTCAATCCCCGGTCCCGATAGGGGTTGGGGCTCAACACTACTTTCATTGTCCGGCTCCTTCCAGGGCCGCGTGGGATGCCTCTACCAGGGCTGCCGGATCGCCGGTCCAGGAAGCTCCGCCTCCCCCGGCCAGCAGGTGTCCCAGGTACTCAATGTTGCCCTCGGGTCCTCTGATTGGTGAAAAGGTCATATCCTTTACAGTAAAATCCGCATCAGCGGCGTTCTTAAGAAATTGCTGGATCACTTCCAGGTGGACAGCGGGGTCCCGCACCACGCCCTTCTTGCCCACCTTTTCCCGGCCGGCCTCAAACTGGGGCTTCACCAGGCACACCGCCTGGCCGTCCGGCTTGAGCAGGCCACGGAGGGCAGGCAGAATCAGCTTCAGGGAGATGAAGGACACGTCCACGCTGGCAAAGTCCAGCTCGTCGGGGATCTGCTCATGGGTCAGATAGCGGGCATTGGTCCGCTCCAGACACACCACCCGCTCATCGCTGCGGAGGGACCAGGCCAGCTGACCGTAGCCCACATCCACGGCGTACACTTTGACCGCTCCGTTTTGGAGCATACAGTCGGTAAAGCCGCCGGTGGAGGCGCCGATATCGCCGCACACCGCCCCGTCCAGGTGAATACCCTCAAAGGTTTTCATTGCCTTTTCCAGCTTCAGGCCGCCCCGGCTCACATAGGCCAGGGTCTGGCCCCGCACCTCCACAGGCGCATCCTCGGGGATCTGGGCTCCGGCCTTGTCCACCTTCTGCTCTTTTACATAGACCTGGCCGCTCATAATGATGGCCTGGGCCCGCTGACGACTCTCCGCCAGCCCCCGCTCCACCAACAGCACGTCCAGTCTTTTTTTAACAATTGCCATGTCCGCAGACCTCCAACGCTGTTTTATACAGGGACGCCCCATCCAGGCCGCACAGGGTTCTCAGTTGGGACACAGGCCCGTGGGTGACAAAGCCGGGCCCGGTGTTGACCATGGCCACCTTTGCAGCAACACCCCGCTCCAGCAGCTTTGCAGCCAGCCGCTGCCCCACACAGTTGCCTGGGGCAGCCTCCTCTGCCACCAGCAGCCGCCCGGTTTCCGCCGCCGAGGCTGCCACCGGCGCCCCGTCCAGGGGCGTGATGGTATTGAGCTTGAGTACCTGGGCCTGGATACCGTCGGCCTCCAGCCGCCGGGCACAGTCCAGCAGCGCATTGACTGTGATACCGTAGCCTGTCAAGGTAATATCCTTGCCGGCACGCAGCACTGCGGTGCTGACCAATCCGGAATCGTCCTGATAGTCCCCCTGTCCACCCCGGGGATAGCGGACCGCCACCGGCCCCTTTACCTCATAGATGGCATATCGGAGCATCGACTCCAGCTCAGCATAGCTGGAGGGGCACAGCACTGTCATGCCGGGCACCGTATCCAGAAAGGCAGGGTCAAAGACACCGTGATGGGTCTCACCGTCCTCTCCCACCAGCCCGGCCCGATCAATGGCAAAGACCACATGAAGGCCCTGAAGGGCCACATCATGGATCAGCATATCGTAGGCCCGCTGAAGGAAGGAGGAATACACCGCAAAGACCGGGATCATGCCCTGCTTGGCCATACCGGCGGACATTGCCACCGCATGGCCTTCGGCAATGCCCACATCAAAGAACCGGTCCGGGAACCGGGCGGCAAAGGTGTTGAGTCCTGTTCCTCCCTGCATGGCGGCGGTAATGGCACACAGTCTGGGGTCCTCTTCCGCCATCTTGCAGAGGGCCTGTCCAAAGACAGCGGAGAAATTAGTACCGCTGCCCTTCAGCACCTCGCCGGTCTCCACACAGAAGCGGCCCACACCATGAAATTGATCGGGGTTGCGCTCCGCTGGTGTGTAGCCTTTTCCCTTTACAGTTCTGACATGGAGCAGCACAGGGCCTTTCAGGTCCCGGGCATACTTGAGCAGCCGGGTCAGCCGCTTCACATCATGGCCGTCCACCGGCCCCAGGTAGGTAAAGCCCATATCCTCAAAGAGACTGCAAGGCAGTAGGGTCTCCTTGATGGCGGTCTTGACCTTGTGGGTCACTTTGTAGATCCCACGCCCCAGAGCGGTAGCTCCCATCACCTTCCGGTAGCCCCTCTTAAAGCGGAGATACTGGGGCTTGAGCCGCTGACGGGCCAGATGGTCGGCCACGCCGCCCACGCTCTTGGTGATGGACATCCCGTTGTCGTTGAGAATGACGATAAGGGGCTCCTTGCTGTCTCCCGCGTCAGATAGTCCTTCATAGGCCAGGCCGCCGGTGAGGGCACCGTCTCCAATCAGGGCCAATACACTGTAATCTTCATGCTGTAAAGTTCTTGCCCTTGCTATTCCGAGGGCCACCGACACTGAGTTGGAGGCGTGGCCGGCGATGAATGCGTCGGTGTCGCTCTCGGTGGGTTTTGGATAACCGGCCAGCCCGCCAAAGGAGCGCAGAGTCTCCATGGCGGCATTGCGGCCGGTGAGGATCTTGTGGGCGTAACACTGGTGGCCCACGTCAAACACCAGCCTGTCCCGGCCGGTATCAAATACCCGATGAATGGCAACGATCAGCTCCACCGCCCCCAGACTGGAGGCCAGATGGCCGCCGGTGCGGGAGACCACATCCAGGATGCGGGCCCGCAGCAGACCGCAGAGAGCAGCCGCCTCACTGTCGGTCAGGGCGCTGAGATCGTTGGAACATTGCTCCAGACTAAGAATGGTAACACCTCCCGGTGAAGGATCAAATCAACAAATCAGTGGGGCTGTCAACTCCACTGCCAGGCGCCGAACAAGCCCACTGCAACGCCCAGCACGCCGCCCATCAGGACCTGGAAGGGCGTGTGGCCCAGCAGCTCCTTCAGTTCCTTGCCGAAGAGGGCCGGCTTCATTTCGGTCCAATGGTCCATGATATAGTTGAGGATCTTGGCCTGTTCCCCCGCCGCCTTGCGGACGTTGGCGGCGTCATACATGACCACGATAGCCAAAACCGCCGCAATACCGAACATAGGCGATCCCCAGCCATACATATAGCCTACCGATGCGGCGCAAGCGCATACGAAGGCGGAGTGGGAGCTGGGCATCCCGCCGCTGGCCACCAGATAGTGCCAGTCCAGCTTCTTTTTTGTGCAGAAGGTAATGATGATCTTCAACACCTGCGCAATGAACCAGGCCAGGATCGCCAGGTTGAGGATCAGATTGCCGGTGAAAAAGTTTACTACGTTTCCCATGATGCGCCTCACTTCTCACGGCTTGCCAGGGAGCGGGCCAGCCAGCACAGGCTGTCGCCCTCATCCCCAAAGATGGACAGGGCTTCCACGGCCTCCTCGGTCAGTTTTTCCACCAGACGGCGGCACTCCTCCACCCCTTTCAGGGTCACGAAGGTATTTTTCTCGCTCTTAGCGTCGGAACCCACCGGCTTGCCCAAGGTGGCCTCGTCACCCACCACATCCAGGATGTCGTCCTGGATCTGGAAGGCAAGTCCAATCCGCTCTGCATAGCGGCATACGGCCTTCCGCTGCTCCTCGCTGCCGCCGGCCAGCACACAGCCCATCTCGGCGGCGGCACGGATGAGCGCTCCGGTCTTGAGGCGCTGCAGCTCTTCCACCTCAGTAAGGCCCATGGCATGGCCTTCCCCCGCCATGTCCAGTACCTGGCCGCCTACCATGCCCTGAGCGCCGGCCGCCCGGGCCAACACCCCCGCCGCCTCCAGCGTCCGCTCCGGCGGAAAGGTCACAGACGGGTCCAGCATCCACTCAAATGCCCCGGTCAGCAGCGCATCTCCCGCCAGTACCGCGGTAGCCTCGCCATATACCTTGTGGTTGGTGGGCCGGCCCCGGCGCAGGTCGTCGTCGTCCATGCAGGGCAGATCGTCGTGGATCAGCGAGTAAGTATGGATCATCTCAATGGCCCCGGCAAAAGGCAGCGCTTTCTCCGGATCGCCGCCGCACAGCCGGCAGCTCTCCAGCAGCAGCACCGGCCGGATCCGCTTGCCGCCTGCCAGCAGACTGTAGTACATGGCGTCGTAGAGATCCCCACGGGGCGCCCGGCCCTGGAAGCAGTGCCGCAGCCATTCCTCCGCCTGAGCCCTGTGGCCGTCCAGTCTCTCCTGTTCCGTCATACCTGTCCCTCCTCAAACGGCTCCTCTGCCGGCTGACCATCCGGCCCTGCCAGCAGCTTACGCACCTTCTGTTCGGCACTGTCCAGTTGGGCGGAACAGCCGCCCAGCAGCCGGGTCCCCTCCTCAAAGAGGGACAGAGCCTCCTCCAACGGGGCGTCTCCCCGCTCCAGCCGCTTCACGATCTCCTCCAGCCGGCCCATAGCCTGCTCAAAGGTCAGTTTTTCTTCCGCCATGTCCTTAAGTCCTTTCCAAAAGCAGTCAAGTTAAACCACTTGACAGGATATCTCGCCATCTGCCACCCGCAGCTTCAAAGGGTCGCCGGGGGCCACGTCGGTCACAGACCGGACCACACCGCCGTCCGCCTTTCGGGGGATGGCGTAGCCCCGGCCCAGTACCTTCAGGGGGCTGAGGGCATCCAGCTTGGAGGCCAGCTGTCCAAAACGCTGCCGCTCCCGGTTGAGGGCGGCGTTCAGTCCTGCCGCCAGCTTCTCCCGCTGGTAGTCCAGTACCATCCGCTTGTCGTCCACATAGTTCATAGGGTCCTGAAGGGCCCGGCACCGGGCCGCCCGGTCCAGATCCTTTCGGGCGGACTCCAGCTTGCGGCCCATGGCCTGGGCCAACCGCCCCTCCATCTGATGCAGCCACACCGCTACCTCGTTCTGGTCGGGTACTGCCAGCTCGGCGGCGTTGGAGGGGGTGGCCGCCCGCAGGTCGGCTACAAAATCGGCGATGGTCACGTCAGGTTCATGCCCCACCGCAGAGATCACCGGAATGGCCGAGTGATAGATGGTGCGGGCTACGTTTTCGTCATTGAAGGCCCACAGATCCTCCATGGACCCGCCGCCCCGGCCGGTAATGATGAGGTCGGCCACCTGATGCTGGTTAGCCCAGGTAATAGCGGCGCAGATCTCCCCGGGGGCCTCCGCCCCCTGGACCCGCACCGGCAGGAGAAAAACCTCCGCCATGGGCCACCGGGCCCCCAGGATGCGCAGCATATCCCGCACCGCCGCGCCGGCGGAGGAGGTAATGAGAGCGATGCGCTTGGGGAATTTGGGGATGGGCTTTTTGTGGGCGGGATCAAAAAGTCCCTCCGCATACAGCTTCTGTTTCAGCTGTTCAAAGGCCAGATGCAGATCCCCCACTCCCTCCGGGGTCAGGGAGGTACAGTACAGCTGGTACTGTCCGTCCCGGGGAAAGACCGCCACCCGGCCGAAAGCGATGACCTTCATGCCGTTTTCCGGCCGGAACCGGAGGGACATGGCCTCCCGCTTGAACATAACGCAGCGGATGGCCCCCTCCCCGTCCTTCAGGGAAAAATAGTGGTGGCCCGAGGGATAGGCCTTGTAGTTGGAGATCTCCCCCCGGACATACAGGGCGGTCAGCTCCCGGTCCCGGTCCAGCAGGGCTTTGATATACTGGTTGACCTGAGAAACCGTGTAAATATTACTCATGCAAGGTCACCCGCCTTTACGGCTCTCCAAGTGAGGATGGCGGTGCCCATGGCGTTGTCGGTGGAGAACCGGGGCTGGGCAAACACCGCTCCCAGAGGCTCCATCACCTGCCGCAGCAGGGAGTTGGAAGCCACGCCGCCGGAGCACAGCACCGGCAGGCCGGGATACTGCTTCAGGGCGGCCAGGGTGGTGCGCCGCACCACGTCGGCCACCGTCAGCAGGGCAAAGCGGGCGATGTCTGCCTTCTCCGCCCCCTGCTCCGCCATAGCCTTCACCTTATTCTCCATACCAGAGAGCGAAAACGTAAAGTCATTTAGCTTCACAGTAAATTTCTTGGCCTGCCCCACCTGAGCCAGCTGGTCCACCGCCTTACCCGCCGGGAATGGAAGGCCCAGCAGCACGCCGGTGCGGTCGATGAGCTGTCCGGCGGAGATGTCGCTGGTGCCACCCAGAAGGGTGGCTTTCACGTTGACCCCATCCGGCTCCACATGGAGCAGCTCGGTGGTGCCGCCGGACAGGTGCCAGGCCAGCATAGGCCTGTCCAGCAGATCCATCCGGCCCGCCGACCAGGCGGCGGCGACAATATGGCCCTGCTGGTGAGAACAGGCAAAGAAAGGTACGTTCAACGCGGCGGCCAGGGTACGGCCCTGGCTCTCCCCCGCCAGGAAGCAGGGCATATAGGACCCTTCCACCGCCCGGGGCCGGGTGGAAGCGCCTACGGCAACGATGCCGTCCAGCCAGCCTCCCTCCTTCAGCTGGGCAAAGCGGTCGGGCAGGGCCTTGACGTGCTGGAACAGGGCGTCGCTCTGCCGCAGGCCCAGCTCGCCGGGGCGCACTTCCAGCAGGCGTCCGGCGTTCTCGCCCCCCTCGCCGTCAAAGACGGCGGCGGAGGTGGTGTAGTTGCTGGTGTCGATGCCCAGGGTACGCATCAGCCCTCCGCCTCCGGCTGCTCCTTCAGGCCCACCGGGTCAGGGATGTGCTCCCCCCGGACGAAGGAGCCCAGAATGCCGTTGACGAAGGAGACCACCTCGGGCTCCTCATAGTGCTTCACCAGCTCCAGGGCCTCGTTGATGGCGGCGGCGTTGGGGATGTCCTGCATATACAGGATCTCATACATAGCCACACGCATGATGGCCACGGCCACCCGGTTCATACGGGAAAACTTCCAGCCGATGGCGTATTTGGAGATATACTCGTCCAGCTCGGGGGCGTGGTCATAGACCCCCTCTACCAGACGGGTGATGTAGGTCCGCTGGGCCTCGTTGGGGAATTCGGCATACAGGGGTTCCTCCTCCCCAATGAGTGCGAAGGTCTTGCGGTTGAGGGCCTCGTCCAGCAGCTCCCGGGCGGTCTGCCCGGTGAAGCCCAGTTCAAAGGTCAGGTGGACGGCGATCTCTCGGGCGGCGGTTCTGGTCATGATGGGTTCCTCCATTCCGGCGTGATGAGCCGGTGATATTCACAGTTATTATAATTATACATCAACTGTATGCAAAAAGGAAAGAGATATTTCAAAATTAGACTCCAGATTCCAGCCCCTTTTCCTGGGGCAGACCGGCCAAAACACACAAAAGGGCCTGTTGCTTGCTCTGCAACAGGCCCTTGGTCCGGCTTGATTTACTTGTGTTCCTTTTCAAATACGATGCCGGCCACATGGACATTGACGTGTTCCACGGTCAGGCCACTGGTATTTTCAATGGCGTTAAAGACGGCGCTCTGCACCTCTTTGGCCACGTCAACGATGGTATAGCCGTATTTGACCAGCAGGGACACGTCTACCCGGACGCTCTCCCCCACCATAGTAATGCGGATGCCCTTGGACAGATTCTTCTTTGCGCCCAGCAGCTCCGCGATATCGCTGCTCAGATTGGTGGACAGACTGCCCACACCCTCCACTTCCGTGGCGGCGGCCGCCGCGATCACAGCCAGCACATCCTCGGAGATATGGATGTTACCCAGTTCGTCAGGCCGGGAGATATATTCCTTTCCATCGCCCATACCGGTCACGCTCCTTTTGTGTACTATGGGACCATTTTACCACAAATCAGAAAAAATACAACTGATTTTTGGCGGGGACCCTGGGGCTCAGGGCTGGGCTTCGATGATGGTGATGGCGCTGGCCTCCAGGCCGGTCTCTTCGGTGACGATCTCGGTGATGCGGGCCACATCGGCGTCGGTGAGCCCCTCCTCGGTGGCGGACACCACCACGCTGACGCTGCCGTCGCTGATGAAAGCCACGCAGTCGGCGTACCCCTTGGCAGTGACCAGATTTTCGATCTGGGCCTCGGACACGGTGTAGTCGGCCAGGGTCTGGATAGCCTCACCGGTCTCCGCCTTCATGGTCTCGGTGGCGTTGGTGTCGGCGGCGGCCTCCTGGAGGATGGACAGGGCGCTGTCTCTGGCCTGCTGGCGGTTGAGCCGGGCGGCGTCAAAGTAGCCGCTGCTCTTGTCCGTGGCGGTGGGCGCCGGCGAGGCGGAGGGGTCCGCCGAGGGAGCGGGGCTTGTTTTAAGCAGCGGGTCGGCGCTCTGCATGGACACCAGCTCCGCCTCTCCCAGAGTCTTGCCCGCTTCCTCGCTCTGCCCCTTTTGATAGGACCAGTTGAGGTACACCGCGCCGCATACAAAGAGCACCACTGCGGCCACCACCGCGTTTCGTTTCCATACGTTCATACTGTTACTGCCTCACTTTCCTTTTGATACTGAGATCTGATTGGCCCCCAGCCCGGTGAGGGCGGATACCGCCTCCACCACCTTCAGGCGTACTGCGGGGTCGTCCCCGCCGGAGCATACCACAAGAGCCCCCTGGTATTGAGGCGAAAGCTGTTGGAGGATCACCGGTTCCTCATAGCCGGAGCCCTTGGAAAGCACCACCGTGGATTGGGAGGACTCGCTCCCCTCCGCCCGCACCGAGTGCTGGGTATCCTTGGCCAGCACCTGTCCCGGTCCGGACCGCAGAGTGAGCACCACCTCTGCCTGCCCTACCCCGTCCATCTGAGACAGGGCCTCCTCCAGCCGTCCCTCCAGCTCCTCCGTTCCAAATTCCACCTCCTGGACACTCTGCTGCCGGGTCTGGGTGGTCTCTCCCCCTCCGCTCAGAGTGGGCAGCGCCATCATGACCACCCCCACCGCCACCACCAGCAGCGCGTATTTATACCGCTGGAACAGCTCCATGAGCCGCCCCTTGTACAGGGCCAGCCCGTTGCCCTTTTCCGGTTGATGCCGGTTCATTCCGCTCCCCCGCTTTCGTAATACTGCCGGTCTGCCGGGATGGCAAAGTCGGCCTCAATCTGCTCGGTGAGGGCCTCCCGCTCCTCCCGGGACAGCTCCCCGGTGATGGTGACCACCTTTGGGATGGGGTATTCCGCCGCCTCGTCGGCCTCCACCTGCACCGTGCAGGTGATGCCCAACGCTGCCGCCTTGTCCTGAATATATGCGGCGGACTGGGCTTCTATGATGTCCATCATCAGGGTTTTATTCTCCTCCTCCAGCGCCTGAGCAGAGTATTCCGCGTCCAGGCGGTATTCCGTCATGGCCCGGGTGAGGGCCGAGCCGTCCAGGCTTATCAAGGGCTTCACCACGGCCAGCAGCAGAAGCAGCCCACCCGCCAGCCGGGCGGCCCGTTTTGGCCCCCCTGCCGGGGACAGGCCCTCCGCCAGGGCCAGGATCATGGCGGCGCAGGTCACCCCCATCAGCCATTTTCCCAAAAATTCTACCATGGTCTCACCCCCCTGCCAGCGACACGGCGGAGATCATGGAGATGAGCAGCAGCAGGGCGCAGGCCCCGGTCATCCCCAGGATCAGTCCAAAGGCCCCGCCGATCTGGTCGATGAGGGCGGCCACCCGGCTGCCCGACAGGGCGGCGCTGAGGGCGGAGGACACCTTATAGGTCAGATAGTGGAAGCCAAGCTGTAGGAAAGGCACCAGACAGATGCCGATGACCACCAACATTCCAAACACCCCCACCGTGTTTTTCATCACCCCCGCCCCCGCCAGCACGGTCTCCGCCGCATCGGACAGGATGCCGCCTACCACCGGCACCATGCTGGACATGGTGAACTTGGCAGCCTTCACTGTCAGGGCGTCGGTGGTGCCCGCGATGACTCCACTGATGGTGAGATAGGTGACAAAGAGGATGAGGGTGCCGGTAAGCACCGTGGTCACCGCCCACTTGAGGGTAGCCGCCATCCGCTTGAGGCCATCGTTGCCCACCGCAGCCCAGGCCACACAGGCCGCGATGTAGGTATACACCAGGGGCAGCAGTACACGGTTGATCAAGGTGATGAGCAGGTCGGAAAAGAGCATGGTGGCCAGCTGCCGGGCCACCGCGCCTCCCGGGGACCCGGCGGCGGAGGCCGCCGCCGTCACCGCGGGCAGCAGCAGCTTGGAGAAGCTGTCCATATGCTCGATGGCCTCCCGGCCCATGCCGATGAGGGAGTTGGCGTCAGCCGCCGCAATGGCGGTCACCGCCAGGGCCCCCACCAGAGCCACCCCATTGACCGGGCCCTGGCCTGCCCCCATGCCCTCGGCCAGAGAGCAGAAGAGCACCACCGCCAGCAGCAGGGCCCCGCTGCGCAGGGCCTTGCGGATCACGCCCCCCAGCTCTTCGCTGCCGGTGTCCAGAATCTGGTCGATGCTGTCGTCCAGGTCCAGCCCGGCGGACAGGTCGACATCGGGCATCCACTCCGCCCCGGCATTCTCCAACCCCTCCAGGTCCAGGGCGGCAGACTGGGTATCCAGCACGCCCTGACTGGCCCAAGCCGTCCCTGTCAGCACCGTCAGCAGCACCACCAGCACCGCCAAACGCCGTATCATGGTCCTTCCCTCCTCTTTTGTACCAGCTTCTCACAGCAGCTGTGCCACCGTGTCCAGCACCGCCCGCAGCAGGGGCAGGGCGGTACACAGAGCCAGGGCGGAGCCGGCCGTCTCGGTAACGGCGGCAATGCCCCCCTCCCCCGCGTCCTTGCATACCTGGGCGGCAATGTGGGTGAGGATGGCAATGCCCACCGTCTTGATGACGGGGGCCACCACCGCAGGGGACAGCCCCGCCATATCCTGCAGCTCCTCCGCCATGGCCACCACGTCCTCCACCGCCCTCAGGGCCAGACCCAGCACCACAGCGGCGGCGGCAATGGAGAGCACCAGAGCCAGCTGCCGGGCGGTGCCCTTCACCATCACGGCACACAGAGCACCCAGGACGGCCACCGCCCCCACCTTCAGCATGGTCTCCATGGCTACAGACCGAACAGGTCCTTGACCAGATCAAACAGCCCGCTGATCTGCTGGACCACCATCATAAGTACCACCACCAGCCCCGCCAGGGTGGTCATGGTGGCCTGCTCGTCCCGGCCCGACCGGGAGAGCACCTGATTGAGCACCGACACCAGAATTCCGATGGCGGCGATTTTAAAGATCAGATCCACATCCATGTTTTTAACTCCTTTAAAGCAGCAGAATGACCAGCAGCCCGCCGCAGGTCAAGCCCAGCACCTGATACATCCTGCCCCGCTTTTCCCCATCCTCCCGGGCAAGTTCCGCCTCCCGGGTCAGTTCCGCCACCGCCCGGGCCAGAGCGGTACGGAGGCCGGACTCCTCAAACCGGCCCAGTACCTCCCCCAGCTCGTCCATCACGGCGGCAGACCGGCCTTCCAGATCCAGCGGGGTATCCTCCAGAGCCTGCCGCCAGATCTCCGCCAGGGAGCGCTCCCCCAACTCCTCCATGCCCTTCCGGCAGTTGGCAAACAGCTCTCCCGCCGGCGGCGGATAATCATCAGCCAACTCCTCCATCAGCTGGGGCATGGGCGTAAGGCGGAAGGAGATCTCCCGGTCCATCTGCTCCAGCGCCCCGGCCAGCTGCCGCAGCACCCTGGCCCGCCGCTTCAGCCGCCGGTGGGCGTCAAAACCCAGAAAGGCCCCGCCGCCCACCGTCAGCAGGGCGCCCATCAGCCGGATCACAGCTGGTACACCTGACAGCTCCGCCCCTCCAGCCCCCGGGAGAGCACCGCCAGCTTCTGAAAGCAGCGGTTTTCCAGCAGAGGCCGGTACAGAGGCCGGGTCTTCAGGTCCTCCAGGTCGGCGGCGTGGGCGGTACAGAGAAGGCGCACACCGCAGTTGGCTGCCAGCAGCAGGGCGGCACAGTCCTGGGATGCGGTGATCTCGTCGGCGGCCAGCACCTGGGGATTCATCCCCCGCAGCAGCATCATCAGGCCCTCCGCCTTGGGACAGCCGTCCATCACATCGGTCTGCCGTCCTATGTCAAACTGGGGCAGGCCGTTGTACATGGCCGCCAGCTCCCCCCGCTCGTCGGCCACTCCCACCCGCAGGGGCGGGTGGCCCGTTCCGTCGGAGAGCCTTCGGATCAGATCCCGCAGCAGGGTGGTCTTGCCGCCTCCCGGCGGGGACAGGATGAGGGTGCTCTGAAAGCGATCCCCCTCCCACAGCCTGTCCGCCACAGCGGCGGCGGCTCCTGGCACCTCACGGGCGATGCGGATGGCCAGAGAGGACAGCTGCCGCAGATTGAACACCGCGCCATCCTTCACCACCGCGCTGCCGCAGATACCGATGCGGTGGCCGCCCGGCACGGTAAAAAAGCCGCTTCTCATTCGCTCCATGGCAGTGTGGGCGGAGGCCCGGGTGGCGATCTCCACCACCAGACCCAGGTCCGCCGGACTTACCGGCTCACCACCGGGCAGGGACCTCTCCCCCGTGGGGCACACTACCGACATGGGCCTGCCCGCCCGCAGCCGCAGCTCCTCGGCCACAGCCTGAGTGGACTTGTCCAACCTCTCCGCCTGCCGCCGCATATAGGGCGGCAGCAGGGCCGCCGCCTGTAAATACCGCGTTACATCCCCTTGTTCCCGCATAGCGTCACATCCTTCTTTGGTGTCTGCAACATACCTATGAGGGCCCGTCCCCATTTATGACCATGAAACTTCATGCGCATATGGGCCGTCCCGGCCCATGCGCTTTGATTTCATGGCCGTGCCGCTGAAAGCGGCACATGGCCAATTTTGCTATGCTTTTGCATAGCAAAAAGGGCCTGTTGCAAAATAGCTGTTTTGCACAAACCTGTCATTGCGAGCCAGTGCGCACACTGGCGTGGCAATCCGTTTCCCCGGCAAAAAGGGCGGATTCCCACGAAAAACGGCCGCCCGGTGGGCGGCCGTTTTTCTCGGAATGACGGGTCTTTGTACGAGCTGCACATTTTGCAACAGACCCTCAAGCAAAATGGACTTATTTTTTCTTTTCTTCCTTGACCAGTACCTCTTTCAGGTCGGAACGCTCCTTCAGAGCGGCAATCATCTCCGCCTTGTCCTCGGCAGACACATCGGCGGGAAGGGCATACTCCTCGATCTTGGCAAAATCCTGCTCCAGGCGCTTTTTCTGGCTGGCCAGCCACTTACCCCCCTGTCCCTCAGGGTAGACCAGAGCCACCAGCCTGGGATGGGCCTTCATCTGGTTGACCCACAGCTTGTCCGGGTCGTGCTTGCGGAAGGCCAGCAGGTAGACCAGCGCCACGATGGCGACGGCGGCAGTGGCGAAGCCGAACACCTGGGAAACCCGGATGGGGGTGTTGAAGAAGTACAGGCTGTCGGTCCGCAGGCCCTCGATGAAGCCCCGGCCCACCCCGTACCAGGCAAAGTAGCTCAAAAAGATCTGGCCGTCAAACTTCCGCCACTTCTTGGCGATGACGATGAGCAGTACCAGCCCCACCAGGTTCCACAGGGACTCATACAGGAAGGTGGGATGGACCTCCACATATTGCAGAGATCCGTTTACATACTCGTAGATACCCATGCGCCAGGGCAGATCGGTAGGACCGCCGTAGGCCTCGATGTTGACAAAGTTGCCCCACCGGCCTACCAGCTGGCCGATGAGCATTCCGTAGGCGCCCAGGTCGGCAAAGGCCAGGAATTTGACCTTCCGCACCTTGCAGAACACCAGCAAGGTAATGACCGCGGCAATGACGCCGCCGTAGATGGCCAGGCCGCCGTCCCAGATGCTTACCATGGCCCCGAAGTCCAGGGAGCCGTCCGGTCTGCGGTACAGATCCAGGTAGAAAATGATGTAGTACAGCCGGGCCCCGATGATGGACAGGGGCACGGCAAAAAAGAGCATATCGATGATGTCATCCTGACGGATGCCGAACTGGGACGCCTTCCGGGAGCAATACACCACCGCCAGCAAGAAGCCGGCGGCGATGATAATGCCGTACCAGTGGACGGGCCATCCAAAGACCCGGAAGGCAATGGGGTTCATGGTCAGCTCCAGCCCCAGGCCGGGAAAGGATACGGTACCCATTACGCCTCACCCTCCCCCGGGCGCACCACGGCCAGACCGCACCGCTCAGCGGTCACCCAGCTGCGGATGCAGTCCTCCACGCAGGCCTGGTCGATGGAGTCGAAAATCTCCGGGAACTTGAAGTAGTCCACCCCGGTAAAGTGGGACTGGGCCATGGAGATGCAGGTAAACTCAAAGGAGTTGAGGCCCCGGACCTTGGCGCCGTAGACCCCCTTCTTCAGCCGCTGGAACAGGCCGGGGTCAATGCCTTCCCGAGCCAGACGCTCCCCTTCGGCCAGCACCGCGTCCCGCACCTTCTTGGGGTCCCGGCTCTCGCCGCCGGCCACCATCATGGCGCAGCCGGGATAGAGCTCAAAGCCGTAGCTGAAATTCTTGTTGATCAGCCCCTGGCTGTACAGCTTGGCGTACAGAGGTGTGGAGTTGCCCAGCAGAGCCTCGCAGGCCAGCTCGCCTGCCAGCTCCCGGCGCATCCACTCTTCGCCCTTCTGGGCGGGATCGCACTTGAAGCCCAGCATAAAGATGGGGGTGGACACCTCCATGGTCAGTTCCTTCTCGGAGGTCGCGGCGTTGGGAGCCTCCTCCCCGCCGTAGTCCCGTTCCATCTGGCCCAGAGAATCCTTGGGCAGGATCTCCTTGGCAATGGCGCACACCTGCTCCGGGTCCACGTCGCCCGCCACGGTGAGCACCATGTTGGCCGGGTTATAGAAGGCCTTGTGGCAGGAATAGAGGGTGCCGGCAGTGATGTGGGAGATGGACTCCTGGGTACCGGCGATGGGCACCCGGATGGGATGGTGGTCATACAGGCACTCCATCAGGGCGTAGAACACCTGGTTCTCCGGGTCGTCCTCCACCATGCGGATCTCCTGACCGATGATGCCCTGCTCCTTGTCCACGCTCTCCTGGGTAAAGTAAGGCACGGACACAAAGGAGAGCAGGATCTTCAGGTTGTCGAAGAACTTCTCGGTGCTCTCAAAGTAGTAGCCGGTGATGGCGGAGCTGGTGAAGGCATTGGGAGAGGCTCCGTTGGCCGCCAGATCCTGGAGGGCGTTGCCGTCCTCGGTATCAAACATCTTGTGTTCCAGGAAGTGGGCCACCCCCGCCGGGGTATCCTTCCACCGGCCGTCCTGGAAAAAGCGCATATCCATGCCGCCGTAGTTGGTGGCAAAGAAGGCGTAGCTCTTCTGGAAATCCCGGCGGCGGTCCACATAGATGTGGAGCCCGTTCTCCAGAATCTCATGAAATACGGTCTCCCCCAGACGGGGGTACTGCTTGCTTACCATAGAATCACTCCCTGCCTTTCAGGAAATATACGGTGTCCAGGGTCAGATCCTGGGCAGCCTCCACCACCTGGGCCCGTGTAACGGCCTCCACCCGGGCGGCCATATCGTCGGGGCCGTCGGTGAGACCGGCGGCGGACTGGCCCAGCCAGTAGTCCTCCAGCCGGGCCTGGGTGTCCAGGGTGGTGCGCAGGGTGCTCACCACCGACCGGCGGGCCCATTCCAGCTCATCGTCGGAGAAGTCCCCGGTCTGGCACTTGTAGAGCTGGGAGAGGATCTCGGCCTCCGCCTGACCCACCTTGTCAAACTCCACACCGGAGGAGACCAGCATCACGTCCTTGTATTTCATCAGGCCGGAGCTGGCGTAGTAGCACAGGCTCAGCTTCTCCCGCACGTTCATAAACAGCTTGGAGGTGGTAGTGCCGCCATAGATGGCGTTGACCAGGGTGAGGGCCGGATAGTTCTGGTCCCAGGCGTCGCAGTTGGTGCGGAAGCCCATGGCCAGCTTGCCCTGGGTCACATCCAGGGATTCCTCTACCCGTTTGGCCTGCTTAGGCGCCTTTCCCTTGGCGGGGCGGACCAAACCGGCCCGCTCCCCCTCCGGCAGCACCGCCAGCAGAGGCCCGAAGGCCGCCTGTACCCGCTGGGCGTCCGCCGAGCCGCAGTAGTAGAGCTCCACCCGGGCCTCCTTCAGCAGGGCCTGATAGCCTGCCCACAGGCTCTGAGGAGTGATGGCCTCCACCGCCTCCAGGCTGCCCAGCTTATCCACGCCGAAGCTCTCCCCGGCGCACATCTCGGCCACTACCCGGATCTGGGCGTACTGCCGCTTGTCATTGACCTGGGCCTTGATGCGGTCGGCCAGGTTGGCCTTCTCCTGCCCGGTATAGTCGGGGCAGAAGGCCCCGTCCTGAGTATAGGGGGCGCCGATCAGCTCCGCCAGCAGGGCGGCGGCCGGCTCCAGCACCTGCTCCTTGTTCAGAGTATAGGCGTCATCCAGAAAGCTGCCCACAAAGCCCACGCACTGGGTCTCGCCCTTCTTCCGCACCATGGGCTCCAGAGAACCGCCGTACAGCTCGTCCAGGGCAGCGGACAGGGATTCCATATCAGGATGAGCCGCCGTTCCCCGGCGGAGCACCATGGGAGCCAGGGCATTGAGAGAGGCCTTTTCCGCCGTCAGCGGGGTGAGAAACTGGGCCCCCAATACGCTGGATTTGAATTTTTTAGTCTGTACCGCCGTCAGCCAGACGCCGGGCTGCAATTCGATCCTTGTGACCTTCATGTGCTGCGAACCGTCCTTTCTTGTTTACCTCCATAGCCTGCCCCATTGGACAGGCTCTATCCATCTACAGCCTGCTGCGGTCCCGCAGCCAGCTGGGCAAAGAGCGCATTTTGATGCTGGAAACCACGCCCATGGCGGCATACATGGTGACGATGGAGGAGCCGCCATAGCTGATAAAGGGCAGGGTCAGGCCTACCACCGGGAATACATAGAGGCACATCCCCACATTGACGCCCACCTGAGCCAGCAGCATACCGGCGTAGCCCATGGCAATAAAGGCGCTCTGGGGAGAGCAGGCCCGGCGGGCCACCCACACACACCGCAGGATGATGGCCGCCAGCAAAACCAGCAGCAGCAGACAGCCGATCAGGCCAAACTCCTCGCCGCAGACGGCAAAGATCTCGTCGGTCTCCCGGGCGGGCAGAGACTGCTTGTACTGACTCTGGGTCTGGATACCCTGGAGGTAACCCATGCCGGTGAGGCCGCCGCTGCCGATGGCCATGATGCTGCGACTCTGCTGCCAGCCCTTACCCTGGGTCTGCTCCCAAATGGTATCGGGGTTGCCCAAAATGTGGTCGATGACCACGGTGAACCGCTTCATATAATACATATCTTTGATGTGGGGCCAGATCAGCACCACACCCACCACGCATACCACCACGGCCAGCAGGAACCAGCGTTTTTTGACCCCGGCGCACCAGGCCATAATGACAAAAATGATCAGATAAGTCAGGCCCATGCCGAAGTCGCCGGAGGTCACCGCCACCACACCGAACATGAACAGGGTGTGCCCCGCGATCTGGAACACCGAGGAGGGCTTGCTGATGCCCTTGTCCCGCAGCCGGCTCATCTGCCAGGCCAGCAGCAGTACAAAGGTCAGCTTGGCCAGCTCGGCGGGCTGAAGGTTGACGGGAAACCCAGGAATGTGAAGCCAGCTGCGGTTGCCGTTGACCTCCACACCCAGAGGGGTGCGGACCAGCGCGTTGATGACCACATTAAAGAGCAGCAGCCACTTCCAGGATTTATCCACGAACAGCTCGATGTCCACCGAGGACATGAGCATATAGATCACAACACCCATAACAATCGCCACGGCCTGCACGATCATGCAGCGCATGGCGTCCGCCTCGCCCAGGTAGCGGGTGGCGCTGAAAATGAGCACCAGACCATACCCGCTGGCCAGCAGGCACAGGGTCAGCAGCAGCCGGTCACCCTGCTGCCAGAAGGAACGAATGGAATCTCTCAGCCAGGACACCGGCTCGCCTCCTTACCTATTTCGTCCGCGGGTTCGGACGTACGTCAAATTAGTTTACCATCTTTTTTGCGTTTGGTAAACAGGTGTGTTATAATCTTGTCAGAATCTTCACATTTTGAAGAGGTGCTATATGGAAATTATAACCAACTCCCCTGCTGAGACCGAGGCCGCAGGCGCTGCTCTGGCCGCCCGGCTGAATCCGGGGAGCGTCATCGCCTTTACCGGCGATCTGGGGGCGGGCAAGACCGCCTTTACCCGAGGTCTTGCCCGCGGCCTTGGGGTGGAGGAGCGGGTGACCAGCCCCACCTTTACCATTGTCAATGAGTACGAGGGCGGGCGTCTGCCCCTGTTCCACTTTGATATGTACCGGCTGGGCTCTTCAGACGAGCTCTTCGACATTGGCTGGGAGGACTACCTGGCCCGGGGCGGCGTGTGCGCTGTGGAGTGGAGCGAAAATATCGCCGACGCGCTGGAGGAGGATACCATCCGGGTGGACATCCGCCGGGGCGAGCACGACGACCAACGCATCATCACCATTACGGGAGGTCCCCAACCATGAAAATACTGGCTCTGGAATCCTCCGCCACCGCCTGCTCGGTGGCTCTGTGCGAGGATGAAAAGCTCATTGCCCAATCCTATCAGAACAACGGCCTGACCCACTCGGTCACCCTGATGCCCATGACCACTTCCCTGCTCTCCGGGTGCGGCCTTACTCTGGAGAATGTGGACGTCATCGCCGTGGCGGCGGGCCCCGGCTCCTTTACCGGTCTGCGGATCGGCGTGGCCGCCGCCAAGGGCCTGGCCTGGCCGGGCAACAAGCCCTGCGCCGCCTGTTCCACTCTGGAGTCCATGGCCTGGAACCTGGCCCACACCGGGCTGGAGATCTGCGCCGTCATGGACGCCCGGCGGCATCAGGTGTACAACGCCCGCTTTGCCAGTAACGGTGAAACGCTGGAGCGTCTGACTCCCGACCGGGCCATTTCCCTGGAGGAGCTGGGGGCGGAATTAAAAAACAGCGGAAAAACGCAATTACTGGTTGGAGACGGCGCGGTTTTATGCTATACTACCCTCAAAGGGCTGGGGCTGGACGTCCGCCTGGCGCCCCCCCATCTGCAATTCCAGAGCGCGTGGGGCGTGGCCCGGTGCGGTCTGGAGCTTGCCCGACAGGGCCTGCTGACCGACGCGGCGGGTCTGGCGCCCAACTATCACCGGCTCTCCCAGGCTGAACGGGAGCGGCTGGCAAAAGAACAAAACAAAGGGGAATAGCGCCATGGATATGGAAAAAGTACACATTCTCGATCACCCTCTCCTGCAGCACAAGCTGTCTATCCTCCGGGATGAGACCACCGGCGTCAGGGACTTCCGTCAGGTCGTCTCTGAGATCGCCACCCTCATGTGCTATGAGGCCACCCGCGACCTGCCTATGGAGGAGGTAGAGATCAAGACCCCCATCACCACCGGCAAGTTCAAGACCATCGCCGGCAAGAAGCTGGCCATCGTTCCTGTTCTGCGGGCCGGCCTGGGTATGGTGGACGGCATCCTGACACTGATCCCCTCCGCCAAGGTGGGCCACATCGGTCTGTACCGCGACCCCGACACCCTGGAGCCCGTGGAGTACTACTGCAAGATGCCCAACGACATCGCCGAGCGTGATGTCATCATCCTGGACCCCATGCTGGCCACCGGCGGCTCTGCCTCCGCCGCCATCCAGTTCATCAAGAACTATGAGGTCAAGCACATCAAGCTGATGAACATCATCGCCGCCCCCGAGGGCATCGAGCGGGTCCATCACGATCATCCCGACGTGGACATCTACTGCGCCGCTCTGGATGAGAAGCTGAACGAGCACGGCTACATCGTTCCCGGTCTGGGCGATGCCGGCGACCGCATCTTTGGCACCAAGTAAATTATATTGCAAAAAGGTCCTCTTCCTCACTGGGAAGAGGACCTTTTTTATTATTCTTTCATCTGCACCAGCCGCCATCGCAGGCCGGAGTACCGCCGCTGCTGGCGGTCGTTGGCGGTCATGGTGGCCACCACTTCCTCATCCCCCACCAGGATGAGCAGTTCCCGGGCACGGGTGATGGCAGTGTACAGCACCCCCCG
The DNA here is from genome assembly GCF_002159225.1 of Flavonifractor sp. An91. NCBI lineage: Bacteria > Bacillati > Bacillota > Clostridia > Eubacteriales > Oscillospiraceae > Flavonifractor > Flavonifractor sp. An91. The sequence continues at coordinate 32,511 of NZ_NFHA01000003.1, forward strand.
GGTGAGCAGCATGGGGGCCCCCTCACTCACCGCCAGGATCACCGCCCGGTACTCGCTGCCCTGGGCCTTGTGTACGGTAATGGCATAGGCGGGCTCCAGCTCCACCAGCATATCCTGGGTGTACTCCACCACCCTGCCCTCAAAGTCCACGGTAAGGGTACCCTCCCGGTTGTCCACCCGGGTCACGGTGCCGATATCTCCATTAAAAATGCCCATGCCGCTGTCGGAACCGTCATGCCACATCACATCGTAGTTGTTGCGTACCTGCATGACCCGGTCACCCTGTCGGAACACATACTCCCCGAACCGCTTCTCCGGCTTGTCAGGCTGGGCGGGATTGACCGCCTCCTGAATGGCCCTATTGAGGGAGGCGGTGCCGGTCACCCGCTTGCGGGTGGGTGACAGCACCTGGATCTGGTCGGCGGGAATGCCCATATTGTTGGGCAGCCGGGTCTGGATCAGCTCCACAATGGTCTCAGCCGCCCGGGCCGGGTCCTTCCGGCGCAGGAAGAAGAAGTCGTGCTCCCGGTCCTTCAGGTCGGGCAGCTGGCCCCGGTTGACCCCGTGGGCGTTGCGGACGATGGCGCTCTCGGCGGCCTGCCGGAAAATCTCGGTGAGCCGCACCATAGGGATGGCTCCGCTGCGGATGAGATCGGAAAACAGGTTGCCGGGGCCCACGCTGGGCAGCTGGTCCGGGTCCCCCACCAGGATCAGGCGGCAGTCGTCCCGCAGGGCGGCCAGCAGCCCCTGCATCAGCACGATGTCCACCATGGAGGTCTCGTCCACGATGACGGCGTCCGCCTTCAGGGGATCGCTCTCGTCGTGGGCAAAGATCAGCTTGCCGGAGCGGGGGTCGTACTGGGTCTCCAGCAGCCGGTGGATGGTGTACCCCTCCGCCCCGCACAGCTCTCCCAGCCGCTTGGCCGCCCGGCCCGTGGGGGCAGCCAGGGCGGTCTCCAGCCCCAGCTGGTCAAAGAGGGCCAGTACCCCCCGCAGAGAGGTGGTCTTACCGGTACCGGGACCGCCGGTGAGGAGCATCACCTGACTGGTAGCCGCCAGGGCCACCGCCTCCCGCTGCTGGGGGGCGTACACGATGCCCTGGTCGTCCTGAATACGGTCAATGAGTTCATCCAGGCCGTGGGGAGCCACCAGCTCGCCTCGGGACATCTCGGTGAGCCGCCAGGCCACATACTGCTCGGCCTCGCACAGGGCCTGGAGGTAGACAGCCTCCTCCCCTGCCACCGGCTCCTGGATCACCTCACCCCGCTCCAGCAGGGTCTCCAGGGCGTCCTCCAGGCTCTCCCCCTCCACGCCGATGAGCTGGCCGGTAGCCATCAGCAGCTTCCGCCGGGGCAGGAAGGCGTGGCCATTGTCCAGATTGTAGGTCAGCTCAAACAGGAGAGCCGCCTCGATGCGCTGAGGGTCGTCCCCCTCCATGCCCATGGACAGGGCCAGGGCGTCAGCTGTGGAGAAGTCCACCCCCAGCTCCTCGTCCACCATCAGATAGGGGTTGCCCCGGATGACCTCCAGGGCCCGGTCCCCGTACCGGCGGTACAGGGGCATGGCCAGCTGGAGGGGCACCTCATGCTCTCCCAGAAAGGCCAGCAGCCGCCGCATCCCCATCTGAAGCCGGAACTGTTCCCCAATGGTCAGAGCCTTTTTACGGGTGATGCCCTTGATGCGGGTAAGCTGCTCCGGGTGCTCCTCCAGCACGGTGAGGGCGTCCTCCCCAAACTCCTCGATCATCCGCCGGGCGGTAGCGGCGCCGATGCCCCGCACCGCCCCCGAGGACAGGTAGTCGAAGATGGCCTTGGCCCCGGCGGGCAGACGCCGCTCCACGGTCTCAGCCTTGAACTGCTCGCCGTAGGAGGCGTGGCGGGTCCAACTGCCCTGGACCGAGATACTCTCTCCGGGGGCCACCCCCGGCATACAGCCCACCACCGTGACCAGAGCCCCGTCCCCAACGTCAAGACGAAGCACCGTGTAGCCGTTCTCCTCGTTCTGGTAGATCACGGCCGACACGGTGCCCTGCATATAATCCTGTGACTCCTCCTGCATGGCTGCCCCTCCTTGTGTCGCTTGGAGAATATGATACCATCCGCAGGCGGATTTGTCGAATGCTATTTCTCTGTGATGTACTCGCTCAGCCGCCCGGCGGGACAGACCACCACGCCAGTGGCGCCGGTGAGCAGGGCGGCAGCCACCGCCTTTCCCGCCGGGTCCAGTCCGCCGTCGGCGATCACGATGGTAAACCCCTTTTTCTGCCGCCCCCGCAGCCACAGCAGCCGCTTTACGTCCTGCTCCAGATGGGCGCCCTCCCCTGCCGCCGGGACCACGGCATAGACCGGGCCGGCCCCTTCCGCCGGAGCAAGCAGCCATCCAAACAGCACCCAGCCCAGGGCCAGAAGGCCGATGGCCGCCAGCAGGGCCAATACGGCCTGTAAGATTCCGTCCAAACCCTTCACCTCCGCCCCATCCTATGCACGGGGCGGAAGAAGGGACTCAGCTCCCTACGGTGGAGACCACAATGCCGGTGGCAAAGGTCATGATCAGCCCGGCGGTGACCACACCCAGGAAAATGGAGGGCAGCGCTTTCCGCAAAGGCATATCCAGGAAGGCGGCCGCCAGGGCGCCGGTCCAGGCGCCGGTGCCCGGCAGGGGGATAGCCACAAATATCCACAGACCGATATATTTATATTTGGTCACCTTCTGCCCCTTCAGGTGGGCCTTTTTTTCCAGCTTGTCCACCAGGGAATTGAGCTTGGGGGATTTCCGGCGCATCCATAGAAAAATCCGCCGGATATAAACGATAATAAAGGGGATGGGGATCATATTGCCAATAATCGAGGCCACCAGCGCCTGTCCCGGAGGCAGGCCCAGAGCGGTACCGAAGGGCACGCCGCCCCGCAGCTCAATGATAGGCACCATGGACACCAGCATGGTAAAAAACATTTCGCCCAGATTGGTGGACGTCAGCCATTGCAGCAATTCCAAAAGAGAACACCTCGCTTGCGTCAGTTTCTGTATTGTATCATATTGGCGGGAAAAAGAACAATTAAAATTTCCTAAAGACATCTTTTCTTTGGACGGCGCAAGCCCTTGTCCAGTTCCTTCATCAGTGGTATAATATTTTGACTATTTTGAGAAGAGAGGTTTTTCACATGACCTACAAAGAAGAATTTATCACCTTCATGGTGCGCTCCGGCGTGCTCACCTTCGGCGACTTCACCACCAAGTCCGGCCGCAAGACCCCCTATTTCATCAACACCGGCAACTACAAGACCGGCGCTCAGGCTGCCAAGCTGGGCGACTATTACGCCGCCTGCATCCAGGAGAACCTGCCCGAGGGCGTGACCTGCCTGTTTGGCCCCGCCTACAAGGGCATCCCTCTGGCTGTCACCGCCGCCGCCTCCCTGTACCGCAACTATGACCGGAACCTGCCCTACTGCTTTAACCGGAAGGAAGCCAAGGACCACGGCGAGGGCGGCTCCATGGTGGGCTACAAGCCTCAGGACGGGGACGACGTGGTCATCGTGGAGGACGTGGTTACCGCCGGTACCGCCGTCCGGGAGACCATTGAGCTCTTCAAGCACGTGGCCAACGTGAACATGAAGGCCCTCATCGTGTCCGTGGACCGCATGGAGCGGGGCACCAAGGACTGCTCTACCCTGGACGAGCTGCGGGAAGACTACGGCATCGCCGTCTACCCCATCGTCACCGTCAAGGAGATCATTTCCTTCCTCCACAATAAGGAGATCGACGGCAAGGTCTACATTGACGACGAGATGAAGAGCAAAATGGAAGCCTATCTGGCTCAGTACGGCGCCAAGGCCTAAACATATAAAGGAGGAGTCCGGTCATGGGCACCCACGACGGCCACCGTCAGCGGTTAAAAACTGAATTTCTGGCCCGGCCGGACTCCTTTCCCGACCACAAGCTGCTGGAATTGCTCCTGTTCTACGCCAATCCCCGCAGCGATACCAATCCCCTGGCCCATGAGCTTCTGAATCATTTCGGCTCTCTGGCTGGGGTACTGGACGCAACACCGGAGGAGCTGCAAAAGGTCAAAGGCGTGGGCGAACACGCCGCCGTTCTGTTCAAAGCCGCCAAGGAATTGTCCGGCCGCTATCTCACCGCCCGCACCCAGATGGACGACATTGCCCGGAACACCAGAGACTATTTTGCCCTGCTCCAGCCCTACTTCTTCGGCGCCCGCAACGAACAGCTCTGCCTGCTGTGCATGGACGGTAAGGGCAAGGTGCTGGGTATCCGCAAGCTGGGCGAGGGCAATGTAAACGCCGTCAACATTACCACCCGGCTCATCGCCGAGGCCGCCCTCTCCCTCAATGCCGCGGCGGTGGTGCTGGCTCACAATCACGTCTCCGGGATTGCCTTCCCCTCCGGCGACGATATCGCCACCACCGAAAGTCTGGCCCCCTTCCTGGCCCGGATGGGTGTGGAGTTGGTGGACCACCTGATTTTCGTGGACGACGATATGGTGTCCCTCCGGGACAGCGGCTTCTACCGGCCATAAGAACATTCTTTCGATTCATCGTTGCAATGGAACTGATGTTCTGATACAATGTGTCTGAGAGGTGATGGTATGCCTAAATTTGAAGTGGTAAGCGAATATCAGCCGGCAGGCGATCAGCCCGAGGCCATTGCCGCCCTGGCGGCAGGCATCGAAAACGGGTTGGATGAGCAAACCCTGCTGGGCGTCACCGGTTCGGGCAAGACCTTCACCATGGCCAAGGTCATCGAGGCGGTCCAGCGGCCCACCCTGGTGCTGGCCCACAACAAGACCCTGGCCGCCCAGCTGTGCGCCGAGTTCAAGGAGTTCTTCCCCAACAACGCGGTGGAGTATTTCGTGTCCTACTATGACTACTACCAGCCCGAGGCCTATATTCCCCACACCGATACCTTTATCGAAAAGGACTCGGCGGTAAACGAAGAGATTGACCGGCTGCGGCTGGCGGCCACCGCCTCCCTGATGGAGCGGCGGGACGTGATCGTGGTGTCCTCGGTGTCCTGTATCTACGGCCTGGGCGAGCCGGAGGACTTCGCCAAAATGATGGTCTCCCTCCGGGTGGGCGCTCAGATGGAGCGGGACGAGCTGCTGAAAAAGCTGGTGGCCATCCGCTATGAGCGCAACGACATCGCTTTTGAGCGCAATATGTTCCGGGTCCGGGGAGACACAGTAGAGATCTTCCCGGCCTACTGGAAGGACTCCGCCATCCGGGTGGAGTTTTTTGGAGATGAGATCGACCGCATCTCCGAGATCAACGTGGTCACCGGCTCCCCCATCCGGCGGCTCAACACCATCCCCATCTGGCCTGCCACCCACTACGTCACCCCCAAGGAAAAAATGGACGCCGCCATCCAGGAGATCTATAAGGAACTGGAGGAGCGTGTGGCCTTCTTCGAGCGGGAGGGCAAGCTTATCGAGGCCCAGCGCATCAAGCAGCGCACCATGTACGACGTGGAGATGATGCAGGAACTGGGCTACTGCACCGGTATTGAGAACTACAGCCGGGTCATTGAGGGCCGTCCCGCCGGGTCTCCCCCCCGCACCCTGCTGGACTACTTCCCCAAGGATTTTGTCCTCTTCATCGACGAGAGCCACGTGACCCTCCCCCAGGTGCGGGCCATGTACAACGGTGACCGCGCCCGAAAGACCTCCCTGGTGGACTACGGCTTCCGTCTCCCCTGCGCCTTTGACAACCGGCCTCTGAAGTTTGAGGAGTTCCAGAAGCGCCTCAACCAGGTGGTCTATGTGTCCGCCACCCCCGGCGAGTACGAGCGGGAGCGGTCAGGCCAGATCGTGGAGCAGGTCATCCGTCCCACCGGCCTGCTGGACCCCAAGATCGAGGTGCGCCCGGTGGAGGGCCAGATCGACGACCTCATTGGGGAGATCAACGACCGCACCGCCCGCAAGGAACGGGTGCTGGTCACCACCCTCACCAAGAAGATGGCGGAGGATCTCACCGCCTATCTCACCAATGCCGGCATCAAGGTGCGGTATATGCACCACGATATCGACACCATCGAGCGGATGGAGATCATCCGGGACCTGCGGCTGGGCACCTTCGACGTGCTGGTGGGCATCAACCTGCTGCGCGAAGGTCTGGACCTGCCGGAGGTCTCCCTGGTGGCCATTCTGGACGCCGACAAGGAGGGCTTCCTCCGCTCCGAGACCTCCCTGATCCAGACCATCGGCCGTGCCGCCCGAAACGCCCAGGGTCTGGTGGTCATGTACGCCGACTCCATCACCCCCTCCATGCGCCGGGCCATGGACGAGACCGAGCGCCGCCGTGCCAAGCAGGACGCTTTCAACCAGGCCCACGGCATCGTGCCCAAGACTGTCATCAAGTCGGTGCGGGACGTCATCGACCTGTCCGAGGACAAGGGCGAGCTGCCCCACTCCAGGAAGGCTCTGTCCAAGAAGGAGAAGGAGGCCGCCATCGCTAAGCTGGAGAAGGAGATGAAAGAAGCTTCCAAGAGATTGGAATTCGAGTACGCCGCCGTCCTCCGGGACCGCATCATTGAGCTGCGGGGCCAGGGGTGACCTCTTACAAGGAGGGCTGTTATCATGTACGACCGGCTGAAAAAGATCCTGCCCATTGTTTTGATCGTCATTGTCGCTGTCTTTTCGGTCCTCTACTTCTTCATTGGCCGCCGGTACGGCGTGGAGTACCAGGACGCCCTCTACTTCCTCAACTCCGAGGGCGGCGCCACAGTGTACTCCGCCAAGGTGGACGGCCAGAGCGCCTCCTTCACGGTAGAAGGAAACACCGTCACTTACCACTGGGGGGACACGGTCTACGGCCCCTATACCGTCCGTGAAGACCCCACTGCCGCCCCAGGCGGAGAGTGGGAGTCCCTGGACCTGATCGGTGTAGAGATCCGGGAGGAGGACAGCATTCTTTTTCGGGGCGGATACACCGAAGATCTGTTTCTGTTTATACGGGAGGACGGCGAGCCTGATTCCGACCTCTTTCATGTCACCTACTCGGTGAACGGTGTCGAACACGACGCAGACGGCAATGTGGTGGACCCACACCGGCCCAGCCTGTCCACCCTCATCCGATTCTCCCAGCTGCCCCAAGCGGATGCCCACCGGGGTAATTCCCTGATGTGGTTTCTGGGTCTCTTCCTTGCCGGGATTGCCGCCCTGCTCATTAAATTCGACGACACCCTGTTCCGCCTTCACCTGTCCTTCCGGGTCAAGTATCCGGAGGACGCCGAGCCCTCTGACTGGGAGATCTTTTCCCGTATCTTTAGCTGGATCGCATTTACACTTCTCTCCCTCGGACTATTCATCGCGGGAGTCGTTATCATTAGCTGACCAAACATCATAAAAGTGAGGTTTTTGTCATGAATTACGTCACACTTGGTAAAACTGGTCTTAAAGCTGCCCAGGTTTCCTTCGGCGGCATCCCGATCCAGCGTTCCGACGCCGCCAATACCAAGGCGGTGGTGGACAAGCTGGAGCAGTATGGCATGAACTACATCGATACCGCCCGAGGCTACACCGTGTCCGAGGAGTATCTGGGCGCCGCCCTGGAGGGCCGCCGGGATAAGTTCATCCTGGCTACCAAGTCCATGGCCCGGGACAAGGAGTCCATGGCCAAGGATATCGACATCAGCCTGAAAAACCTGCGCACCGACTACATCGACGTCTACCAGATCCACAACCTGCCCGAGGCTGAGATTGACAAGGTGTTTGGCGAAGGCGGTGCCTGGGAGGCACTGAAGGAGGCCAAGGCCGCCGGTAAGATCGGTCATCTGGGCGTCACCGCCCACAACGTGGATGCGCTGAAGAAGATGATCGAGCTCCACGGCGACAAGATCGAGACTGTCATGTTCCCCTACAACATCGTGGAGACCCAGGGCCACGAGGTATTGAAGAAGGCCAAGGAGATGGGGATCGGCACCATTGCCATGAAGCCCATGGCCGGCGGCAATCTGGACGACTGGAACCTGGCCCTGCGGTTCATCGCCGCCTCCGGCGTCATCGACATCGCCATTCCCGGCATGGGCTCTCCCGAGGAGGCCGACCGCAACGCCGAGGCCGCTGAGCACTTCTCCCCTCTCACCCAGGAGGAGCTGGCCGAGTGCGACCGCATCCGCAAGGAACTTGGCAACGAGTTCTGCCGCCGCTGCAACTACTGTGCCCCCTGCCCCAACGGCATCAGCATCCCCAACTGCTTCCTGATGGCCAACTATGCCCGCAAATACGGTCTGGCCGACTGGGCCAAGGCTCGGTACGACGCCATGCAGTACCACGCCGGCTCCTGCGTCCAGTGCGGCGCCTGCGAGAAGCGCTGCCCCTACAACCTGCCCATCCGGGATATGCTGACCAAGGTGGCAGATCTGTTCGGCTATTGATATCAGCATAGAGGAAGGTGGATCCTATGGAATTGAACACTCTGAATCCCGACGCTGAGTATGGTCTGATGGATGCGCTGGCGGTCTATCTGCCCTTCTTCATCGGCCTGATCGCCCTGGTCCTCATTGTTCTGGCCGTCCTGCCCAAACTTCCCAAGCCCATGCGCATCCTGTTCGGGATCGCCGGCGGTGCGCTGCTGTTCCTGGCCCTGTGGTATTTCATTTTCCACACCAACTTCTCGTAAACGCTGAATCAAAAGGATTTTATCTTATGCTGGATCATATTTCCGTCAAAGGCGCTCGCGCCAACAATCTGAAAAACATCGACGTGGACATCCCGCGGGACAAGCTGGTGGTGCTCACCGGCCTGTCCGGCTCGGGCAAGTCCTCTCTGGCCTTTGACACCATCTATGCCGAGGGACAGCGCCGCTATGTGGAGTCCCTGTCCTCCTACGCCCGGATGTTTTTGGGGCAGATGGAGAAGCCCGACGTGGACTACATCGACGGCCTCTCCCCCGCCATCTCCATCGACCAGAAGACCACCTCCAAAAACCCCCGGTCCACCGTGGGCACCGTCACCGAAATTTATGACTACCTCCGTCTGCTGTGGGCCCGGGTAGGCACCCCCCACTGCCCCAAGTGCGGCAAGGAGATTAAGCAGCAGACCATCGACCAGATCATTGACCAGGTGCTGGAGCTGCCCGAGGCCACCCGCATTCAGGTCATGGCCCCGGTGGTCCGCGGCAAGAAGGGCACCCACCAGAAACTGCTGGAGGACGCCCGCAAGTCGGGCTACGTCCGCTGCCGGGTGGACGGCTCTCTGTACGACCTGACGGAAGAGATCGAGCTGGACAAGAACAAGAAGCACAACATCGAGATCGTGGTGGACCGGCTGGTCATCAAAGAGGATATCGCCCGCCGGCTCACCGACTCGGTGGAGGTGGCCTCCAACCTGGCCGGCGGCCTGGTTGTCATCAACATCGTGGGCGAGGACCGGGATATCATGTTCTCCCAGAATTACGCCTGTGAGGACTGCGGCATCTCCATCGAGGAGCTGTCCCCCCGTATGTTCTCCTTCAACAACCCCTTCGGTGCCTGCCCCACCTGTACCGGCCTGGGCTCTCAGCTGAAGGTGGACCCGGACCTCATCATCCCCAACAAAGAACTGTCCATCCTGGAGGGGGCCATCACCGCCTCCGGCTGGAACAACATCAAGGGGGATTCCATCTCCCGGATGTATTTTGAGGCTCTGTCCAAGAAGTACAACTTCAAGCTGACCACCCCCATCAAAGACCTGCCGGCAGAGATCATGGATATCATCCTCTACGGCACCAAGGGAGAAAAGCTGAAGCTGACCTATGAGCGGGAGAACGGCCACGGCACTCTGATGCAGCCCTTTGAGGGCATCATCAACAACCTGGAACGCCGTTATAAGGAGACCCAGTCTGACGCCATGCGCCGGGATCTGGAGGACTGCATGGGCGAACGCCCCTGCCCCGACTGCGGCGGCAAGCGCCTGCGGAAGGAGGCCCTGGCTGTCACCGTGGGGGGCATCAACATCGACACCTTCTGCCGCAAGTCCGTGACCGAAGCACTGGACTTTTTGGACCACCTGGAGCTCTCCGATCAGAAAATGCTCATCGCCGACCGCATCCTGAAGGAGATCAAGAACCGGTTGGGCTTCCTCCAGAGCGTGGGCCTGCAATATCTGACCCTGAGCCGGGCCGCCGCCACTCTGTCCGGCGGTGAGAGCCAGCGTATCCGCCTGGCCACTCAGATCGGCTCCTCCCTGATGGGGGTACTCTACATTCTGGACGAGCCCTCCATCGGCCTGCACCAGCGGGACAACGACAAGCTGCTGGCCACGCTCAAGCACCTGCGTGACCTGGGCAACACCCTGCTGGTGGTGGAACACGACGAGGATACCATGCGTCAGGCCGACTATATCGTGGATATTGGCCCCGGCGCAGGCGTCCATGGCGGCCAGGTGGTGGCCTGCGGCACCGCCGAAGAGGTGATAAATACCCCCGGCTCCATCACCGGTGACTACCTGTCCGGCCGGAAGAAAATCCCCGTTCCGGCGGAGCGGCGGACCGGTAACGGCCACTTCCTCACGGTCAAGGGCGCGGCGGAGAACAACCTGCAAAATGTGGATGTGTCCATTCCTCTGGGTACCTTCACCTGTGTCACCGGCGTATCCGGCTCCGGCAAATCCTCCCTGGTCAACGAGATCCTCTATAAGCGGCTGGCCGCCGACCTGAACCGGGCCAAAACCCGCCCCGGCAAGCACCAGTCCATCGAAGGCGAGGAATATCTGGACAAAATCATTGCCATCGACCAGTCCCCCATCGGCCGCACCCCCCGGTCCAATCCGGCCACCTACACCGGCCTCTTCAACGACATCCGTGACCTGTTCGCCTCCACCCCCGACGCCAAGGCCAGAGGCTACGGCCCCGGCCGGTTCTCCTTCAACGTGCGGGGCGGACGGTGCGAGGCCTGCCAGGGCGACGGTCTCATCAAGATCGAGATGCACTTCCTTCCCGATATCTACGTCCCCTGCGAGGTATGTAAGGGAAAGCGGTACAACCGGGAAACCCTGGAGGTACGCTACAAGGGCAAGAACATCTATGAGGTGCTGGATATGACGGTGGAGGAGGCCCTCCCCTTCTTCGAGCATCTGCCCCGGCTGTACAACAAGCTCCAGACCCTCTACGAGGTTGGTCTCAGCTATGTAAAGCTGGGCCAGCCCTCCACCGAGCTGTCCGGCGGCGAGGCTCAGCGGGTGAAGCTGGCCACCGAGCTGGCCAAGCGCTCCACCGGCAAGACCATCTATATTCTGGATGAGCCCACCACCGGCCTTCACACCGCCGACGTGCATAAGCTGATCGAGGTACTTCAGAAGCTGGTGGACGCGGGCAACACCGTGGTGGTCATCGAGCACAATCTGGACGTGATCAAGACTGCCGACCACGTCATTGATCTGGGCCCCGAGGGCGGCTCCGGCGGCGGTACTATTGTGGCGACCGGCACTCCCGAGGCGGTGGCCCAGTGCCCCGCCTCCTACACCGGGCAGTATCTGAAGCGGATGCTGGAGTGACCTCAGGAGAGCTGACAGCCCATTGTGATGAACAAAAAACAGGCGCACTGCTATAGCAGCGCCTGTTTTTTTGCCTTTTGGGCGGAACAGCGTTGACAAAACACCGTTATTGTATTATACTATCATTAGCTAAACTATTTAGTTCATTATAAAAACGTGAATTTTTTAACAGGAGGCAGCGCAATGAGCATTCAGAATGTGGTTCTCATCGGCGGCGGCGTGCTGGGCAGTCAAATCGCCTACCAGACCGCCTACAAAGGCTTTCACGTCACCATCTGGCTGAGGAGCGATGCCTCCATCGGCCGGGCCCAGCCCAAGCTGCAGAGGCTTCACGACATCTATGTGGCGGAACTCACTGCCGCCAAGTCCACCCCTGGCCCCTATAGTCCCGGTCTGCTGGACAACAGCCGCACCTACACTCCGGAGGAGATCGACGGGCTGATCGCCCAGGCGGACGCAGCTTTGACCGGCCTGACCCTGACCACCGATCTGGCCGGGGCGGTGAAGGACGCCGACCTGGTCATTGAGGCCCTGGCAGAGGTTCCCCAGGAAAAGATCGAATTCTATCAGAAACTGGCTCCTCTGCTGCCGGAAAAAACCATCCTGGCCACCAATACCTCCACCCTGCTCCCCTCTTCCCTGGCCCAGTATACCGGCCGGCCAGAGAAGTACCTGGCGCTCCACTTTGCCAACAACATCTGGAAGCAGAATACCGCGGAGGTCATGGGCCACCCCGGCACCGCCCCGGCCGCTTACGAAGAAGTTGCCCAGTTTGCCGCGGATATCAGCATGGTGCCCCTGCGTCTGAAGAAGGAAAAAAACGGCTACCTGCTCAACTCCATGCTGGTCCCCTTCCTGATGGCAGCCCAGAGCCTGTGGGCGGAGGATATCGCCGACTTCGAGACCATCGACAAGACCTGGGTGCTGGCTACCGGCGCCCCCATGGGCCCCTTCCGCATCCTGGACATCGTGGGTATCACCACGGCCTACAATATCCTCACCAACAACCCTGCTGCCGCCGACCCCAATACCACCTACGGCAAAATGGCCAAGCGGCTGAAAGAGGAGTACATTGACACCGGTAAGCTGGGCATCAACGCCGGTGAGGGATTCTACAAGTATAAATAAGCATTCGTACACAAAAGGGGCGCCGCGTATCTCGCGGCGCCCCTTTTTTCATTCCTTACAAAGTCGTTCCCGTCCACTGACCTGCTCCAAATCAATCCGCCACACCGCGGTGCGGGGCAGGTGCTTCTCAATGACCTCCTCCACCCGTTCCGGGCAGTCGGGGGCATATTTTTTGCAGATGGCCCGCAGAGCTGCCTTCTGCTCCTCCGGGTCGGTCACCTCATGGGCGGTCCCACGGGCTACGGCGCTGGTGAACTCCGTCTCGTAGGCCGCCTGCACCACCCGCTGATGGCCTACAGCCGTCAGGCAGACCTGGGGGTGGAGTCTCAGGCAGTCCAGCTTTTCTCCCCCCAGCCTGGAGTGAAAATAGACCGCCTCCCCCACCCGAACGCCGTTAAGCGGCATACAATAGGGCAGCCCCTCAACGTCGTTTACCGCCAACACCATATATTCGCACCGGTCCAGGGCCTCCAGGCCCACATCCCGTCCATCATCTCGCTTCATATCTATCCGTCCCTTCCGGCCCCAAGGGCCTGTTCTCTCCCCCATCATACCCCCGCCCGAGCCCCATCGCAAGAAAAACTTCCATTCCCTCTTGACATCCTGCCGAGCAAGTATATAATAATATATGAACAATAGCTCATATGTTATTAGAAAGGATGGTCGTCATGACAGACAGCAACGGCGTGGAACGGTGCGATTACAGCCACGTCCACCAAGAGATCGTGGATAAAGTGGAGCGCACCATGCCGGAAGATGAGATCCTCTACGATCTGGCAGAGCTGTTTAAGATCTTTGGGGATTCTACCCGCATCAAGATCCTGTATGTGCTTTTTGAGTCGGAGATGTGCGTGTGCGACATCGCCAAGCTGCTGGGCATGACCCAGTCCGCCATCTCCCACCAGCTGCGGGCTTTGAAGCAGAGCAAACTGGTCAAATACCGCCGGGAGGGCAAAACTGTGTTCTACTCCCTGGCGGACGGCCATGTCCGCACCATTCTGGGCCAGGGCATGGAACACATTGCGGAATGAGAGGAGTTTTACGATGAGAAAGTCATTCAAGCTGAGAGATCTGGACTGCGCCAACTGCGCCGCCAAGATGGAGGACGCCATTCGCAAGCTGGACGGGGTGAACAGCGCCACCGTCAGCTTTATGACCCAGAAACTGACCCTGGACGCCGACGACGCCCGGTTCGGCGAGATCCTCCAGCAGGCCGCCAAGGTCTGCAAAAAGGTGGAGCCCGACTGCACCATTGTGTTCTGATCCTGTTATCTGTGTAAAAAGGAGAGATGGATCATGACCAAAAAGCAAAAGCGGATGCTCATCCGCATTCTGGCCAGCGGGGTACTGTTTGTTGGGGCTGTACTGCTTCCCCTGTCCGGCTGGGCGGAGCTGGCGGTCTTTCTGGTCCCCTATGCCGTCATTGGCTGGGATGTGCTGTGGCGGGCGGTGCGCAACATCGCCCACGGGCAGGTATTTGACGAGAACTTCCTCATGGCCCTGGCCACCATCGGCGCACTTGCCATCGGCGAATACCCGGAGGCCGTCTTTGTTATGCTGTTCTATCAGGTAGGCGAGTGGTTCCAGAGCTATGCGGTCAACCGGTCCCGCACCTCTATCGCGGCTCTGATGGACATCCGCCCCGACTACGCCAACATCGAGGTGGACGGCCAGCTGCAGCAGGTGGACCCGGAGGAAGTATCTGTGGGAGACGCCATTGTGATCAAGGCTGGGGAGCGGATTCCCCTGGACGGCGTGGTGCTGGAGGGAACCTCCACCCTGGACACCGCCGCCCTCACCGGCGAGTCCCTCCCCCGCCAGGTCCAGCCCGGCGACGATGTGGTCTCCGGCTGTGTCAACCTGTCCGGCTTGCTGAAAGTCCAGGTCACAAAGGCTTTTGAGGAGTCCACCGTATCCAAGATCCTGGACCTGGTGGAGAACGCCAGCAGCAAAAAGGCCAAGGCCGAGCACTTCATCACCCGATTTGCCCGGTACTATACCCCCATTGTGGTGCTGGCTGCCGTGGCTCTGGCCCTCCTGCCTCCCCTCTTCACCCAGGTGAGCTGGCTGGATTCCATTCAGCGGGCGCTCAATTTCCTGGTAGTATCCTGCCCCTGCGCCCTGGTGATCTCGGTGCCGCTCTCCTTCTTCGGCGGCATCGGCGGGGCCTCCCGGGCCGGTATTCTGGTCAAAGGAGGCAACTACCTGGAGGTGCTGGCCAAAACGGAGATCGTGGTCTTTGACAAGACCGGCACCCTGACCCAAGGAGTCTTTAACGTCACCGCCATTCATCCCGATCACTGTGACCAGAGCCAGCTGCTGGAGCTGGCCGCCCTGGCGGAGGCCTCCTCTGATCATCCCATCTCCCGCTCTCTGCTGGAGGCCTGGGGCCAGCTGCCCGACCGCAGCCGGGTCACTCAGGCGGAAGAGCTGTCCGGCCGGGGCGTCCGCGCCATGGTGGACGGCAAGGTGATCTGCGCCGGCAACGACAAGCTGATGGATGAGATCGGCGTCACCTGGCACCCCTGCCACCATGTGGGCACCACGGTCCATGTGGCCGCCGACGGGGTCTATCTGGGGCACATCGTCATCTCCGACCAGGTAAAGCCGGACGCCCAACAGGCCATCACCGCACTGAAGGCGGCAGGAGTACGCAAAACTGTGATGCTCACCGGCGATGCCAAGCAGGTTGGCGAGGCGGTAGCCGCCCAGCTGGGGCTGGATGAGGTCCACACCCAGCTCCTCCCCACTGACAAGGTAGACCGGGTAGAGGGACTGCTGAAAGAGGTATCCCCCAAGGGGGCCCTTGCCTTCGTGGGAGACGGCATCAACGACGCCCCCGTCCTTTCCCGGGCGGATGTGGGCATTGCCATGGGCGCCCTGGGTTCCGACGCTGCCATCGAGGCGGCAGACATCGTCCTCATGGATGACAAGCCCTCCAAGCTGGCCCAGGCCATTGCCATCGCCCGCCGCACTCTGGCTATTGTCCGTCAGAACATCGTGTTTGCTCTGGGGGTAAAACTGCTGGTGCTGGTGCTCAGTGCTCTGGGCCTGGCCAATCTGTGGGAGGCCGTCTTTGCAGATGTTGGCGTCTCTGTTATCGCCATTCTCAACGCCATGCGGGCCATGCGCACCGCCAAGATGTAATAAAAAACGCGAGCCTTACGGCTCGCGTTTTTTGTGTTGTGCATTTAACTCAGACGCAGGGCGGAAACCTCGTTCAGCACGGTCTGCATGGTGGCCTTGTCATACCCGCCGTTGGAGGCAGTGCGGTCCAGCAGGATTCCGCCGTCCTTGGTGGGAGCAGAGAGGGCACACACCGACAGATAGACTACCTGGGCCCGCAGGAAGGTGCCGCTCTCCAGCATGGTGCGTTCACTCTGACGGATGGAACCCAGCGTTACCCCCGCCTCCATGGCAGTCTGCCAGGTAAAGTCAGGATTGGTGCCAGTCTCGGAATAACCCAGCGCCCGGAGCACAAAGGTCATATACTCCCCTGCCGTAATGGTGTTGTTGGGGGCAAAGACCAGCTGACCGGCGGCGTTGGTACCAATGCCGGTAGTGTAGCCCTTTTCATAGGCATAGGCCAGATAGCGGTCGGCCCAACTGGGGCTGTCCACAAAGGGATTGGTTGCCGTACTGGACAGGGCGGCCTGTTCCTCCCCCAACAGGCGAATGAACATGACCAGGCCCTCCACCCGGACCGGCTGGCGCTCCAGCTCATAGCCGGAGCCGTAGGTGGCGCCGGTGCCCTTCAGAAGGCCCATCTTAGTCAGGCCGTCAGCCATAGCGTTATAATCTACGTTTCCGCTGGCGGAGAGGGTATAGCTCCCCTCCAGACAGAGGACTGCGGTATCAGAGGTCACAGTCACCGCCACAGCGACGCTCTCCCCTGCCAGACAGCGGTGGCGGGCAGTCAGCCCACTGCCGGAGGCCACCGTATTGCCTGCCGTTGTATCCACCAGCACACCACCGGAGGCCGTAGCACTTCCTGCCAGCAGCATCACGCCGGAGCCGGAGGTAAGGGTCAGCACATCGCCCTTTTTAAAGCGCAGGTCATTGAGTCCGGACGTTCCGCCTGCTTGGGCCAAATATGCGGAATGCTCGCTGTTGAGCTGGTTCAGCGCCTGATTATAGACAGGTGCCGTCAATTCCTCCACCCGCTGCTCCGCCTGCTTCAGGGCCTCATCGGTAAACGTACCATTTACATAACTTTTGCTCACCAAAGACTGGTCGGCGGCTACCACCGCCCCGCAGCTCACCAGGATCACCCCGGCAAGCAAGATTGCCGCTGCTTTTTTCATGCGTCCTCCGAGATCATATAGCTGAGGGCCAACAGGCTGTCCGCAAAGTGAACATCTTCAATGACCACGCCCGGCGCCTCCACCGTCAGCTCGCTGTTAGTAAAATTCCAGATACCCCGTACACCGGCTCGCACCAGCCGACTGGCGGTGGTATTGGCAACGCTCCGGGGCACGGTCAATACACCGATGCTGGCCGGATGCTCCACCAGATACTCCTCCAGCCGATCCACATGATAAATGGGCACGCCAGAGCGAGTCTGGCCCACGATCTCCGGGGCCACGTCAAAGGCCGCGGCCAGCGCCACACCCGAGCGCTCAAAGTGGAAGTTCTCCATCAGGGCCCGGCCCAGATTGCCCGCGCCCAGAATAACCGCCGTATGTCCCCGGTTCATACCCAGGATATCAGAGATCTCATCCCGCAGTTTCTCCACGTTATAACCATATCCCTGCTGGCCAAATTCCCCAAAGCAGGACAGATCCTGCCGGATCTGGGAGGCTGTCAATCCCATGGAGCGGCCCAGAGCACTGGATGAAATACGCTCCACACCGGCCGTATGCAGGTCCGTCAAATGGCGGTAATACCGGGGTAGCCGCCGAATCACCGCACTGGACACCTTTTGCTTTCTCATGCGCCATCACACTCGTTCCAGAGGATATCTTTCCTATTCAGTTTACTCAAAACCGGCCCCGATGTCAACGCCTCACGGGCAATTCCTCCGTTGACGGCATAGAGTGGAAAGAAAAGGAGGAATGCAACTTGGCCGCAACAGGAACCATTCTGACCCGGGTATTCACGTCCCGGGCCCAGATCCCGGTGGCAGGCGCCACCGTAGCTTTTACCCAGCGGGGCACCGAAGGCCGCCACACCCTGCTGGCCCTGCGGGTCACCGACGCCAATGGCCGCACCACACCGGTTCAGGTAGAAACACCTGACGCCTCAGCCAGCGAGTCTCCCGGCACTGTCACTCCCTTTGCCGTATGTGATATCTGGGCTGAGTCCCCGGGCTATGAACTGCTGGTGGTGGAGAACGTCCAGATCTTTGCCGGCACCCAGACCTTGCAGGAGTTGGAGCTCATCCCTCTGCCGGAGCAGTCTGCCACTCTGCTGCCGGAGGACCCGGTCAACGTACCGCCTCAGAATCTGTAAAGGAGGGATACCATGCCAGAATCGCTGCCCATTACCCCCTATGTGCCGCAATACATCACCGTTCATCTGGGCCCGCCGGGCTCCAGCGCGGAGAATGTGACGGTATCCTTTCCGGAGTATGTGAAAAACGTGGCCTCCAGCGAGATCTACCCCACCTGGGAGCCCGCCGCCCTCCAGGCCAACATCCTGGCCATCATCTCTTTCGCCCTCAACCGGGTATACACCGAGTTCTACCCAAGCCGGGGCTACCCCTTCAATATCACCTCCTCCACCGCCTACGACCAGAAATTTATCAAGGACCGTAACATCTTTGAAAATATCAGCCAGCTGGTGGATGAGATGTTCAACTCCTACATACGGCGCATCGGCTTTGTAGAGCCTCTGGCCGCCAAATTCTGCAATGGCACCACCGTCACCTGTGACGGGCTATCCCAGTGGGGCAGCCAGGCCATGGCGGAACAGGGGGCGGACTATATGACCATCCTGCGCTCCTATTACGGCGATAACATTGAGCTGGTGACCAACGCCCCGGTCCAGGGCATCCGCTACTCCTACCCCGGCTATCCCATCCGCCGGGGAGACAGGGGCGAGGCGGTACAGCGCATCCAGGTCATGCTCAACCGTATCTCCCGGGACTACCCCGCCATTCCCAAGGTCTACCCGGTGGACGGGGTCTTTGGTCCCGCCACCGAGGCGGCGGTCAAGAAATTCCAGTCCATCTTTGATCTGACTCCCGACGGCATTGTGGGCAATTCCACCTGGTACAAGATGGTGTTCCTCTATGTGGGGGTGCTGGATCTGGCAGAGCTCATCAGTCAGGGGCAGACCTATTACCCCGGCAGCGGAAGCCAGCCCTTCCCCAACGTGCTGGCCGAGGGCGCCAGAGGTGATTCTGTACGGACCGTACAATATGTGCTGTCGGTGGTGTCGGAGTTCTACAGCAATATCCCCCGGGTGGCCATCGACGGCATTTACGGTCCCGCCACAAAAAATGCTGTCATCGCGGTTCAGCGCATGGCCGGCCTGCCCCAGGACGGCATCATGGGTCCACAGACCTGGGCCGCCCTCTACCGGCTCTATGCCGGTATCGCGGACACGGTGGAGACCTATACCAACGTGATCCCGGAGCAATTCCGCCCCGATCTGCCCGAAAGCCAGGCCACCGGTTTGACTCAGTACCCCGGCCAGCCCATGACCCTGGGCTCCGCCGATGAGAGAGGAGTATCCGCATGATTGTGCCTCAAGAGATCCGCCTGATCGGCCAACCGGTCCGCAGCCTGCAAACCATGCTGCGGGAGCTGTCCTTCCTCTATGATTTTCTGCCGCGGCTCACTCCAGATGGGGTCTTTGGGGAGCGCACCCTGGAGGCCGTTATGCTCTTTCAGCGGGAATTTTTCCCGCCGGTCACCGGTCGGGTGGACCAGGCCACCTGGGACGCCATTGCCGCCCTCTACCTCCAAGCCAAGGCCCGGCTGAACGGTCCGCTCCCCTTCCGGGGCTACCCCCAGGGAGATTTCACTGTAAAGCCTGACCAGGACAGCGTTCATCTCTATCTGGTTCAGTCCATGTTCCGAGCCCTGGCCCGCCTCCTCAATGGCATCCAGTCCACCCCGGTCACCGGCCAGAACGATACCGCCACTCAGCATAATATCCGCTGGGTCCAGCAACTGGACGGCCGGCCCCAGACCGGCGTACTGGATCAGGACAGCTGGAATACCATCAGCCGGCTGTATACACTATTCGTCACCTACGGACAAAAATAAAAACTGGGCCGCACCAACATCGGCAGCCCCTATGCGTTCGCACAGCCTTCAAAAAGCAGCCGCTTTTCAGCGGCTGCTTTTTTACGGAAAAACGGAAAGTACACTTGACATTTCAAAGCATCGATGCTACACTTCAAATGTAAAGGACGCTTTCCATCCGAAGGAGGATGAACTTGAAAAATCGATTGGAAGAGCTGCGGAAAAGCAAGGGGATTAGTCAAGAGGAACTGGCCACGGCACTGGAGGTCTCCCGTCAGACCATAAGCTCGTTAGAAAAGGGCCGCTATAATCCATCCATTCTTCTAGCCTTCAAAATTGCGCGCTATTTTGGAATGAGCATTGAAGATATCTTTCTTTATGAGGAGGAATTATTATGAAATATAAGATTGCTGTACTGGTTGGCATCCTCCTGGCGGGAGGGGGTCTGTTTTTGCTCAGAAGTTCCCTGGAACTTCAGGGTATTCTGCGCATCCTTCCCTATCTCTGCATCGGGGTGGGCTGCGGCTGCTTCGGACACAGTGCTGGGGAGCTGCTGAGCCGCCGGGCTTTGAAAAACGATCCATCGCTGCAAAAGCAGCTGGAGATTCAAAAAAACGACGAGCGCAATATAGCCCTTGATCACCGTGCCAAAGCCAAAGCCTATGATATGGGCATCTACCTCTATGGCGCACTGCTTGTGGCATTTGCTCTTATGGATGTTTCCCTGCCCTTGCTTCTGCTGCTGGTTGCCTGTTATCTATTTCTGGAGGGGTACTGCCTCTATTACCGCTTACGCTTCGAAAAGGAAATGTGACACATTAAAAAGGACCTGCCATTACGGCAGGTCCTTTTCTCAGGTCTCGTGGTCCACTGTCTTCATCTGTTTCAGATTGCCGATCTTATGGCTCCGACGCTCCAATTCGGCCAGCACCGCGTCCAGAGGGATGTTCTGGTCGGCCATCATCACCATCAGGTGGTAGATGAGGTCGGAGATCTCCCCCACCGTCTCCTCCTGCTTGCCGTTCTTGGCGGCGATGATGGTCTCGGAGCACTCCTCCCCCACCTTCTTCAGGATTTTGTCCAGACCCTTATCAAACAGATAGCAGGTGTAGGACCCCTCCTGGGGATCGCTCTTGCGGCCCAGCACCACCTGGTACAGGTCCTGTAAAATGGTATCGCTCATGGTGTTTCCTCCCAAATCGTGTTAAAAAAGCAGCTGCGTGCTCCGGTATGGCAGGTGGGGCCCTCCGGGGTGCAGAGATAGAGCAGGGTGTCGGTGTCACAGTCGGTAACCATCTTCTTCACATGGAGGAAGTGGCCCGAGTTCTCGCCCTTGTTCCACAGTTTCTGGCGGCTGCGGGACCAGAACCAGGCGGTTCTGGTCTTTAAGGTCAACTCTACCGCCTCTTTGTTGGTAAAGCCCAGCATCAAAATATCTTTGGTATCCGCGTCCTGGATGATGACGGGGATCAAATCGGATTTCTGAAACAAAAGGTCCAGATCCAGCATACTATCACCTCAAAACTCCCAGGGCGGCTTCTCCTCTTTCCAGTCCCAGGGATCTTCTCCTCCCCGCCGGTCCCGGCGGGCGGTCAGCTTGGTCTGCCCCGCCGATGTGCGAGACGCCGGCCGGCTGGTGGCCGGTCTTTGTTTCACCGGTTTCCGCATCTGGTTCCCGCCCGGCAGTCGCTTTCCAGTCAACTGATTGACATTGTTTTCTCCGATCAAATCGGACACCAGATCAAAAATGTTATCCAGCATACCATCTTCCCCCTTGTGTGAGTTATCGCACCGGGATCTGTCTGGTTTCAAGATACTCCTTTACCTGGGGCACTGTCAACTCCCCAAAATGGAATAAAGAGGCTGCCAAAGCTGCGTCGCACCCAGTCTCCTCAAATACCTCCGCAAAATGGGCCAGGCTACCGCAGCCACCGGAGGCAATGACGGGGATGGATACCGCATTGGTGACCGCTTTTGTCATGGCCAGATCAAAACCAGCCTTGGTTCCATCTGCGTCCATGGAGGTGAGCAAAATCTCTCCCGCCCCCAGGGCCTCGCCCTTCTTCACCCATTCGATGAGGTCCATGCCGGTGGGCTTGCGGCCTCCGGCCACCACCACCTCCCAGGTGCCGTCTCCCCGGGACCGGGCGTCCACCGCCAGCACCACGCACTGGGAACCGAACCGCTCCGCCGCTTCGGAAATCAGTTCAGGCCGGGCCACGGCGGCGGAGTTGACAGAGATCTTGTCCGCCCCTGCCCGCAGCAGCCGCTGGAAGTCCTCCAGAGTACGGATGCCACCCCCCACGGTTAGTGGGACAAAGACCTGGGCAGCAGTACGCTCCACCACGTCGGCCACGGTGTCCCGGGCATCACTGGTGGCGGTGATGTCAAGAAAGACGATCTCATCAGCTCCCTGATCGGAATAGTATTTGGCCAGCTCCACCGGGTCGCCGGCGTCTCGGATATTGACGAAGTTGACCCCCTTCACCACCCGGCCGTCCCGCACATCCAGGCAGGGAATGATTCGTTTGGCTAACACTGCTCCCCCGCCTCCTTTACCGCTTGCGCCAGATCCACCGTTCCGGCGTAGTAGGCCTTGCCGATGATAGCCCCGTACAAATTCATGGCGTTCAGCTGAGACAGGTCCCCGTTGGAGGCCACCCCGCCGGAGGCCACGATCTGACAGCTTACCGCTTCTTGAAGCGCAGCCAGCCGGTCAAAAGAAGGGCCGGACAACATCCCATCGGTAGCGATATCTGTAAAGATAATCGTCCTTACACCTATCGCCTCCATGGACTTGGCGAAGTCCAGGTAGTTGAGGCCGGAGGACTGCTCCCATCCGGCGGTCTTAACGATGCCGTCCATGGCATCGATGCCTACGGCAATGCGCTCGCCATACTTGGCAACCGCCTCTTTTACAAACTCCGGATGGCTGACGGCGGCGGAGCCGATCACGCACCGCCAAACTCCCAGGGCAAAGACCTCCTCCAGGTCGGCCATAGAGCGGATACCGCCCCCCAGCTCCACCTTCAGGCCAGAGTTCTGGGCCACCGCCTGCACGATGGCGCCGTTCTGCCGGGCTCCACTGCGGGCTCCGTCCAGGTCCACCATATGGATATGGCGGGCCCCGGCGTCATAAAAGGCCTTTGCAGTCGCCAGCGGATCATCCGCCACCTGGTGAGCCGTTGTGAAATCTCCTTTGTAAAGGCGGACAGCCTTACCATCTTTCAAATCAATGGCGGGAAATAAGATCATCTGTTCAGCCCTCCGAAGTTTTTCAGAATCTGCAAGCCCACCTCACCACTCTTCTCCGGGTGGAACTGGCAGCCGTACACGTTGCCCTTCTGCACCGCCGCCACCACCGGGATACCGTAGTCGGTCTGGGCGATAACGGTGGCCGGGTCAGCGGCCACGCCACAGAAGGAGTGGACAAAGTAGACGTAGCTACCCTCCTCCACCCCAGCAAACAGCGGAGACGGGTTGGGGTAGCTCAGGCTGTTCCAGCCGATGTGGGGCAGCTTAAGATTGGTCTCAATCTTACGGACACAGCCAGGTACAAGTCCAAGTCCTTTACACTCCCGCACCTCTTCGCCCCGGTCGAAGAGCAGCTGCATTCCCAGGCAAATGCCCAGGATGGGTTTGCGTTCTGCCTGGGCCACCAGCACCTGGTCCAGACCGGTCCCCCGCAGCTTATCCGCCGCGTCGGGGAAGGCTCCCACACCAGGCAGGATGATGGCGTCGGCCAGCTCCAGCTCTTTTGGATCGCTGGTGATACAGGTTTTCAGGCCCAGGTAGTCCATGGCGTTGGTCACGCTCTTCAAATTGCCCACGCCGTAGTCCACGATAGCGGTATAACCCATCACAGCACCCCCTTGGTGGAGGTGACCCCGGTACCGGTAATCTGCACGGCCTCCTTGACCGCCACACCCAGGGACTTGAACAGGGCCTCAGTAATGTGGTGGGCGTTCTTTCCATAGTGGCACTTCATATGTAAAGTTAATCCACTATTCACCGCGAAGGCCCTCATAAACTCCTCGGTAAGGCAGGAATCATAGGCCCCGATCATGGGTTGAGGCATCTCGGCGTCAAACACCAGAAAGGGCCGGTTGGAGAAATCCAGGGCGGTAAAGCACAGGGCCTCATCCATGGGGATGAAGGCAGAGGCAAACCGCCGGATGCCCTTCCGGTCCCCCAGTGCTTCCTTCATGGCCTGGCCCAGCACGATGCCTATATCCTCCACGGTGTGGTGCCCGTCCACCTCCAGGTCCCCCTGGACATAGAGTTCCAGGCCCAGCCCACCATAGAAGGCGAAAGCCGTCAGCATATGGTCGAAAAATCCGATGCCGGTGTGGACGTCCACCCCTCCTCCCTCCAGAGAGAGGGTCAGACGGATATCGGTCTCCTTGGTGGTGCGGGTCAGTTGGGCTGTTCTCATGGTCATTCTCCTTTACTCAAACCGCACCCTGATGGAATTGGCGTGGGCGGTGAGATGCTCCGCATTGGCCAGGGTGATGATCTGCTCCTTAATGGGACCCAAGCTGGCCTCGTCATATTGGATGACACTCATAGTCTTGAGAAAGCTGTCCACGCTGAGGGGCGAGAAGAACCGGGCGGTACCGCTGGTGGGCAGCACATGGTCGGGTCCGGCCAGATAGTCCCCCAGAGGTTCCGGGGACCAGGCGCCCAGGAACACCGCACCGGCGTTCTTGATGGAGGGCAGCAGGGCCCGGGGGTCCTCGGTGACGATCTCCAAGTGCTCCGGGGCTACCTCGTTGGCCAAGGCGGCGCAGTCAGCCAGACTATCGCACACGATGGCGCAGCCAAAGTCCCGCAGGGAGCACTCCATGATCTCAGAACGGTCCAGATAGCCAGTCTGGCGGATAATTTCAGCGTCCACCGCCTGGGCCAGTTCCATGGAATCGGTGAGCAGCACGGCGGAGGCCAGCTTGTCGTGCTCCGCCTGGCTCAGCAGGTCGGCGGCTACAAATTTGGGGTTGGCCTTGCCATCTGCGATAATCAATATCTCGGATGGCCCGGCCACCATGTCGATGTCCAGCTTGCCATAGGCCTGCCGCTTGGCGGAGGCCACAAAGGCGTTGCCGGGGCCTACCAGTTTATCCACCCGGGGGATGAACCCGGCCCCGTAGGTCAGAGCCGCCACCGCCTGGGCGCCGCCTACAGCGATGACCCGGTCCACCCCGGCGATCTTGGCGGCAGCCAGCACCGCGTCGTTCAGGTTCTCGGTGGGGGGCGTCACCATGACGATCTCCTCCACCCCGGCCACCTTGGCAGGCACCGCGTTCATCATCACACTGCTGGGATAGGCTGCCGTGCCGCCGGGCACATAGATTCCCACCCTGGTCAGGCCACGGACCACCCGGCCCACCACGCCCCCGTCAGGGGAAGTCCACTCCATGGTATGGGTAAGCAGCTTCTCATTGTAATCCTTGATGTTGGCCGCCGCCCGCTCCAGGGCGGAAATCAGGTCCGCCGGGCAGCGGTCATAGGCCGCCTGGAGCTCCGCCTGGGAGATCTCACGGGGTTCAGCCTTATCAAAACGGAGAGAATAGTCCCGCACCGCTTCAAAACCCTTCTCCCGGACCGTCTCCATAATCTCGGCTGCCGCCGCGTCAATGGCCTGGTTTGCCTGGGCCGCTCGGGCCTTCATGGCGCTGATAACCGCTTTTTCGGCCGCGCCGTCTGCTTTTACGATCTGAATCATGTCCGCTTCTCCAATTCTCCCTCACAACGGGCGATAAAGTCTTCAATCTGATTCTTGTACAGCTTCATGCTGGCGGTATTCACGATAAGCCGGGCAGACACCGGCGCCACATCCTCGATGGGCACCAGGCCGTTGGCCTTCAGAGTGGCTCCCGTCTCCACGATATCCACGATGGCGTCGGCCAGGCCCAGAATGGGGGCCAGCTCCACGCTGCCCTCGATCTTGATGATATCCACGTCCATACCCTTGCCTGCAAAGAAGGCACGGGTCACCTCCGGGTACTTAGAGGCGATGCGCCGGGTCTTGTAGGTACCGTAGAAGTCGCTCCCCGCCTTGACGGCCAGGGCGAACCGGCATTTGCCGAAGCCCAAGTCCAGCACTTCGTAGAAGGAGCCTCCCTTCTCCAGGATGGTGTCCTTCCCTACGATGCCCAGGTCGCAAACGCCGTGCTCCACATAGGTGATAACATCGGGGGCCTTGGCCAGCACCGCGTCCAGGGGGTAGTTGGGCACACAGTGGACCAGACGGCGGCCCGGGTCCTTGATGGGGGAGCAATCCAGCCCGGCCCCCTCAAAGAGCTCCATGCTCTTGTCCAGCAGCCGCCCCTTGGTAATGGCGATCTTCAGCCGCTCACTCATACCCGCACCGTCCTTTCTCCGTCCTTATCCAAAACCAGCACCATCTCCGCGCCCTTGTCCCGGGCCAGATTCAGGCTGGACTCCAAAGTCCGGCAGGGGGACAGCTCGCAGGTACCGGCGGGGCGGCCATCCACCGCCTCCAGGGCCTGGGCCAGATAGCCCGGCTCATAGTGGACCACGGTGCGCAGCACCGGCAGCACCATCTCAGGCAGGGTGCGGGCCACCGCGTCCACGTCCACGGCAAAGCCGGTGGCCTGGGCCTCCCGGCCAAAGATACCCACCAGGTTATCGTACCGACCGCCGGAGAGCACAGCGTCCCCCGCTCCCTCTACATAGCCCCGGAAGACTACGCCGGTGTAATAGTCGATCTGGTGGACCATGCCCAGATCGAAGCGGATATAGGGGCCGTAGCCCGCGGCGGACAGCTCGTCATACAGCTCGGACAGGTAGTCCACCGCCGGGGTCTTCCCCGCCAGCTTCTCCGCCTGACCCAGCACCTCCACCCCGCCAAAGAGGCGGCTGAGCTGTTCCAGGGCGGCACAGGCCGGGTTGCCCCGGTAAGGCTCCAGGAAATCCTTCAGGGCCGCGAAGTTCTTGCCCTCGATGAGGGCCCGGATCTCCTCCACGGCGGAATTCTCCAATTCCAGCCGACCTGCCAGCTCCCGGAAGTACCCGGCGTGACCCAGCTCAACATGGAACTTGGGGGCTCCGCAGCACCGCAGGGCATCAATGGCGGTAACAATGATCTCCACGTCCGCCTTCTTCCCTTTTGCACCGATGAGCTCCACCCCGCACTGGGGAATCTCCCGGCTGCCGCCGTTGTGGGCGGGGTTGGCGCGGTACACTGTCTGATCGTAGTACAGCCGCTGAGGCATGGCCACCGCCTTCAGTTTGGTGGCAGCTACCCGTGCAATGGGGGTGGTGGAGTCGGGCCGCATAACGCAGAACTTACCGCTGGGGTCCCCTACTTTGATCATGCGCTCCTGGGGAATAGCGCTGCCCGACCGGGCAAAGAGATCATAGAACTCGGTCTCCGGGGTGGAGACCTCCAGAAACCCCCGCTGACGGAACAGGCGGGTTAGCTTAGCCTGGACCTGCCGCCGCTCCTGACACTCGGCAAACAGCCGGTCCCGGGTTCCTTCGGGGGTGTTGATGTTAAATTTCATGGGATCACGCCCTTTGCTTTATCGCTTTACCACACTAATATACTATAGTATCCCAATTTTGTCAAGTGCGAACCGAATAAAATACGGGCAGCCCCCTGGGGGCTGCCCGCTGCAATCGCTTAAAGAACCAGACTGGGGGCGCTGTAGACCCGGGCAGCCATTTCACTGTTAAGCATATACAGGCCCTTGGCGTCATCTCCAAAGAGCTTCATCTTTTTGATCATGTCCTCGGCGTTCTTTTCCTCCTCGCCCTGCTCCTTGACAAACCAGTCCAGGAACTGCGTGGTGCGGAAATCCTTGGCGGCCTGAGCAGCCTCATAAATGTTGTGGATCAGGCCGGTAACATAGCGCTCATGCTCCAGGCCGAACTCCAGCACCTCCAGCTTATCCTTGAGTTCCTTATCCGGCTTCTGGATGGTGTCCAGAGTGACCTTGCAGCCGTTGTTCTGCAGGTATTGGAGGAAGAGCATGGCGTGATCCCGCTCCTCCTGGGCCTGTACCTTGTACCAGTTGGAGAAACCGTCCAGTCCGATCTCATCATAGTAGATGGAAAAGTCCAGATAGAGGTAGGCGGAGTAGAACTCCTTATTCACCTGTACATTCAGCAGCTCAGCAACCTTTTGATCCAACATGGTCACACACCTCATTTATGTAATAGGATGGGTTTATGGTATCATTTTCCTAGACAAAATACAAGCCCGCAAAGGGGGACGGTATGCCTTTCCTTAAAATCCGTCAAACAGCGTGATCTGACTGGTGTCTGGCATACCGTCCAGGGCACCCACTGCTTTCAGCTGCTCGATGTGGGTTTTGGACACCTTGGGGCAGGCGGCGGAGAATTCCTCGATGGAGATGAACCGCTTACCCTGCCGCTGCTCCATAATGGACAGGGCCGCCGTCTCACCCAAGCCGGGGATGGAGGTAAAGGGCGGCAGCAGGGTCCCCTTCTCCATATCGGGCAGGAAGTTGATTGCGTGGGAGCGGTACAGATCCATGTGCTCAAAGGTGAAGCCCCGGAGGTAGAACTCATACACCACTTCCAGGGTGACCAGGGTATCCTCCTCCACAGGAGTGGGCTTCTCCTTACTCTCAATCTCCTTCATCTTGGCCTTGCACACATCCATGCCCATACACATACAGGTGGCGTCGAAGGCCTTGGCT
Source organism: Flavonifractor sp. An91 (assembly GCF_002159225.1). NCBI lineage: Bacteria > Bacillati > Bacillota > Clostridia > Eubacteriales > Oscillospiraceae > Flavonifractor > Flavonifractor sp. An91. Next base: position 61,004 of record NZ_NFHA01000003.1, read on the forward strand.
CGGATGGAGAAGAAGGCGGCGTAGAAGGCCAGGGGGTGGTGCACCTTGAACCAGGCAATGCGGAAGGCCATCATAACGTAAGCCACGGCGTGGGCCTTGGGGAACAGGTACTTGATCTTCTTACAGGAGCCGATATACCAGTCGGGCACACCGGCGGCCTTCATCTCCTCCTCTGCTCCCTCGGGCAGGCCTCTTCCCTTTCGCACCGCCTCCATGATCTTGAAGGAGCGCTTCTCCGGCATACCGCAGGAGATCAGGAAGATCATGATATCGTCACGACAGCCGATGGCCTGGCCAACGGGGATACCCTGATCCACGATCAGGTCCCGGGCATTGCCCAGCCACACGTCGGTGCCGTGGGAGAAGCCGGACAGGCGCAGCAGGATATCGAACTGGTGGGGCTGGGTGTCCATGAGCATTCCCCGGGTGAACTTGGTGTTGAACTCAGGAATAGCCACGGCTCCGGTGGGGCCCAGAATGGGGTCGTCCTCAAAGCCCAGCACCTTGGAGGAGGTGAAGATACTCATGGTGTCCTTGTCGTCCAGAGGGATCTTCTGGGGGTCCACCCCTGTCAGGTCCTGAAGCATACGAATCATAGTGGGATCATCGTGGCCCAGCATATCCAGCTTCAGCAGGTTGGACTCCATGGAGTGATATTCAAAGTGGGTGGTGATAATGTCGCTGTCCGGGTCGTCGGCGGGGTGCTGCACCGGGCAGAAGTCGTAGATCTCACGGTTCTGGGGAATGACCACCATGCCGCCCGGGTGCTGGCCGGTGGTGCGCTTAACACCGCTGCACCCCAGGGACAAACGGTTCTCCTCCGCACGGGTGCCGTGGAGCCCGTGGTCGTCCAGATAGTGCTTCACATAGCCGAAGGCAATTTTGTCCTTCACCGTACCAATGGTGCCCGCCCGGAACACATGGGTCTGTCCAAACAGCTCAAAGGTATAGCGGTGGGCGCTGGACTGATATTCGCCGGAGAAGTTCAGGTCGATATCAGGCACCTTGTCGCCGCCGAAGCCCAGGAAGGTCTCAAAGGGGATGTTGAAGCCGTCCTTGTCATAGGGAGTGCCGCACACCGGGCAGTTGGCATCCGGCATATCAGCACCGCAGCCGATGCCCAGCTCCTTGGCCGCCTCAAAGTCAGAGTGCTTGCACTTGGGGCAGCGGTAGTGAGGCGGCAACGAGTTCACCTCGGTGATACCCGACATGAAGGCCACCAGAGAGGAGCCAACCGAACCACGGGAGCCCACCAGATAGCCGTGGTCCAGAGAATCCTGCACCAGCTTCTGGGCCGACATATAAATCACGTCGTACTTACACTTGATGATGTCACCCAGCTCGGCGTTGATCCGGTCCACCACGATCTGGGGGGGCTCCTCACCGTAAAGGGCTTTCGCCTTATCCCACACCAGCCGGGTCAGTTCCTCGGCGGAGTTTTCGATCTTAGGAGCAAACAGGCCCTTGGGCAGGGGCACCACGTCCTCGCACCAGTCGGCCACCAGGTTGGTGTTGCGCACCACCACCTCGTAGGCCTTCTCCTTGCCCAGGTAGGCAAACTCGTCCAGCATCTCCTGGGTGGTCTTGAAGTAAAGAGGCAGGGGCGAATCGGCGTCGTCAAATCCCTTGGAGGCCAGCAGGATATGGCGGTAAATCTCGTCCTCCGGGTCCAGGAAATGGACGTCGCCGGTGGCGCACACCGGCTTGTCCAGCGCCTCGCCCAGAGCCACCACCGTGCGGTTAAAGTCCCGCAGCTCCTCCTGGCTCTTCACCATCCCCTTGCGGAGCATAAAGGCGTTGTTGCACAGGGGCTGGATCTCCAGGAAGTCGTACCAGGAGGCGATGCGCTTGAGCTCGTTCCACTCCTTCCGTTTGACGATGGCCTGGAACAGCTCGCCGGCCTCGCAGGCCGAGCCGATGATGAGACCCTCCCGGTGCTGGTTGATGAGGCTTTTGGGCATGATGGGATACCGCTTGAAGTGGTCCAGATAGGAGGCAGAGATCAGCTTATAGAGGTTCCGCAGGCCCAGCTGATTCTTGGCCAGCACGATCAGGTGCTTGGGCTGCCGCTTGGCCTTGCCGCCGGAGCGGAGCTTGGACATGGCCGGGTTGATCTGCTGGAGGGTATGCACCCCCAGGTCGGCCAGCATCCTGAAGAAGGGTACCAGCATATAGCCCACCGTGGCCGCGTCGTCATAGGCCCGGTGATGGTTGAAAGCAGGCAGATTCAGGTGGTTGGCCACGATATCCAGCTTATACTTGCCCAGGTCGGGCAGCAGGTTCTGGGCCAGGATCAGGCTGTCCAGAGAGGTATTCTCGAAAGGCCGGCCCATGCGGCGGCAGGCCTCCCCAATAAAGCCCATATCAAACTCCGCGTTGTGGGCGGCCAGAGGCCGGTCCCCCACGAAGTCCAGGAACGCATTGACCGCCTCCTCCTGGGAGGGGGCCCCCTTCAGCATCTCATCCGTGATGCCGGTGAGCTGGGTGATCTCCCGGGTCAGGGGCCGGCCCGGGTCGACGAAGGTGGAGAACTGCTCCACCACTTCCCCGTTCCGCAGCACCACGGCGCCGATCTCAGTGATGGCCTCGGTGCGCTTGTCCAGGCCGGTGGTCTCAATATCAAAGCAGACGATATCTTGTGTAAAGTCCTGATCCTTGTCACCGTGAATGACCACCCGGTCATCCACGTCGTTGATAAAATAGGCCTCCACGCCGTAGAGGATCTTGATGTTCTTGGCCGAGTGCCAGGCGTTGGGGAAGGAATGGGCCACTCCGTGGTCGGTGATGGCGATGGCCCGGTGGCCCCACCGCTCCGCCCGCTTCACCACGTTCTTGTCCACGCCGATGGGAGAGTCCATCTTGGAGCCCACAGCGGTAAGGGCATCCATGGCCGACATATTGGTATGGAGGTGGAGCTCCACCCGTTTCTCGGGGGCATTGTCCATCTTGGGCTCTTTTTTGCCCTCCATCACCGCGAAGGGCTCCAGCACCATGTCACCGGTAAAGCGGTCGATATTCAGCTTACCCTGGATAAAGAGATGCTGACCTTTCTTCACACCCTCTACCAAGGGCTTGCCCTCATCGCCGGGAAAAAACTTGTTGACCCGCACGGAGCCGGTATAGTCGGTCACGTCGAAGGACACCACCCAGGCCTCCCGCCGCTTCAACTCCCGGTGGTCTACCGCGAACACGTCGCCCTCCACAATGACGGTACCCATATCCAGATCCAGGGTACCCATTGGGATAGGTTCCTTCTTGATCTCATGGCGGCCGTAAAGTAATTTCCCTTTTCCTTCTTTAGGGGCCTTTTTCTCTGTGGGACGGGCCACCTTCAGGCTCTCCAGAGCCTTGCGGCGGATCTCCTCGGTACGGCGGAAGGCCGCAGCGGCATCATCCTCCACCGGCGGCTTTTGGGGCTGCTGGACGGGAGCAGGCTGCTCCGGAACCGGGGCGGCTGCCGCAGGCTTCCGGGGCGCTTCGGGCGTAGGGGCAGCCCCATCCCCAGCCGGGACAGTCATCTCCAGCGACACCTGCTCCACCCGGTAGGCCAAGGCAATGCTGCGCTCGATTTGGCGGCGCAGCTCCTCCGCCGGGAGCGCGGTGCACTCCACCTGGGCCTTGATGGACCGGGTATGTTTATCGATGACCGCCCGGGTCACTAGGTAGCCCTGGACCATCGCCGTCAGCTCCGGGCCGGGCCGCCAGGCGGAAAACAGTTTTAAAAATGGGATCTTTTGTGCTTGAGGCATAGGACACGCTCCTGCTTTACAGTTGGTCGATCAGGGTAAACAGCTCGTCCACCAGCTGCTCCTGGGGGACCTTCTTCACGATCTCGCCCTTGCGGAACAGAAGGCCCTCCCCCTGTCCACCGGCAATACCTACATCGGCGGCGGCGGCTTCGCCGGGGCCGTTGACCACGCAGCCCATCACTGCCACGGTAATGGGCTTGTGGACTTCCTTCAGCCGATCCTCCACCTGGTGGGCCAGGTCAATCAGATCAATGCGGGTACGGCCGCAGGTGGGACAGGACACCAGATTGGGCTCGTTGGCTGCCATACCCAGGGCCTTCAGGATATCCTTGGCGGCGTACACCTCCTCCACCGGGTCGGCGGATAGAGACACCCGCAGGGTGTCGCCGATACCCAGGGCCAGCAGACCCCCGATGCCGATGGCGGACTTGATGGTACCCATACGGGTGGTGCCCGTCTCGGTAACGCCAAGGTGTAAAGGATAATCACTTTTCCCGCTCATCAGCTTGTAGGCCGCCATCGTGGTAACTACCGATGAAGACTTAAGCGACACACAGATGTCGTGGAAATCATACTGCTCCAACAGAGCGATATGGCCAAAGGCGGACTCCACCAGGGCCTCCGGGGTGACTCCGCCGTACTTGGCTAGCAGGGGCTTCTCCAGAGAACCGCCGTTGACGCCAATGCGGATGGGAAGGTGTCTTGCTTTACAGGCTTCCGCTACCGCTTTCACCCGGTCTTCCCCGCCAATGTTGCCGGGATTGATGCGCACCGCGTCGCACCCCTCCTCCACACAGGCCAGAGCCAGCTTGTAGTCAAAGTGAATATCCACCACCAGCGGGATATGAATACGGGCTTTGATAGCCCCCACAGCCTTGGCCGCCGCCATATCGGGTACCGCTACCCGGATGATCTGGCAGCCCGCCTCCTCCAGACGGAGGATCTGATTCACCGTGGCTGCCACGTCATCGGTACGGGTATTGGTCATGGATTGAATGGTGACCGGAGCGCCGCCGCCCACCGGGACGCCGCCCACAAAAATCTGTCTGGTCATTGGTATACCTCCCGCTAAAACAGCTTGATCACGTCGTTGACCGCCACCACCACCATTAAGGCGATGAGGCAGAAAAAGCCCACGGCATTCACATAGCCCAGATACTTTTCATTCATCTTCTTTTTGGTAATGAGCCGGTAGATCCCGCCCACAAACACAAACAGGATCTGTCCGCCGTCCAAAGCCGGGATGGGCAGCAGATTCATCACCGCCAGGTTAATGGCAATCAGAGCGGTAAAGTCCAGGATGTTGATGAACAGGCCAAACAAACCTGCCGCTGCGGCGCCTGCCTGACCCACATCGCCTGCCACCGCCACAATGCCGATGACACCTGACATATCGTTGAGGCCCACCGCACCGGTAATCAGGTCGCCAAGGCCCATCCATACCATACGGACGTAGTCCACCGCCTGATACCAGGTGTTCCGCAGCAAGGTCAGGGAGGTATCCTCCTGGAACTCGCCCAGATAAATTCCCCGCTTCATGACCTGATTGCCGTTTTCATCGGTGAGCTGTCGATAGGGCAGGTCAATGGTGCCCAGATCCACCTTCTCACCGTCCCGCAGCACCACCACATCCACCTGCTCCCCTGCTCGCTCCAGGAAGATAAAGGCGTCGTTGTTGAAGTAAATGCGGTGGCCATCAATGGAATAAAACTGATCTCCCGGCTGAAGCCCGGTCTGGGCGATATCCTCTGCCCCGGGCATAAAGCCGGTGACCACCGGCATGGACGGACTGCCCGCCATAGCCATGATGATGAGGATGAGCACCACACCGGTAATGAAATTCATGAACGCACCGGCCACCAGAATGATAAGCCGCTTCCAGCCCGCCTTGTTGCCAAAGGCACGGGGATCGTCAGAGGACTCCCCCTCTCCCTCCATGGCACAGAAGCCGCCGATGGGAAAGGCGCGCAAGCTGTAAAGCGTCTCCCCTTTCTCCCTTGAAAACAGCTTGGGACCCATGCCGATAGCAAACTCGTTCACCTTCACACCCATCAGCTTGGCGGCAATAAAGTGGCCGAATTCATGGATGGCAATGAGCAGCCCGAAAAACAGGATGATGAGCACAATGGAAAGTACGTTCATAAACACCTCAAACTCAGATTACTTGCCCGCTGCCTGACGGGCCTCTTTGTCTGCTTCCAATACGTCCTCCAGTGTGGGAGACTGGACCACAGGAACCTGGGCCAGCGCCCGCTCCACCCGCTTGGCAATCTCGCCAAAGGAAATCTGCCCCGCCAGGAAGAGGCCCACCGCCGCCTCGTTTGCACCGTTGAGGATAGCGGTAGCGGTGCCGCCGGTTTTGGCGGCCTCCAGGGCCAGAGAGAGGCAGGGAAACGCCTCATAGTCCGGGACGTGAAAGGTCAGGGGCGGACAGGTCAGCAGGTCCAGGGGCTTTGCCACCGCCTCAGTGCGGGCGGGCCAGGTCAGGGCATACTGGATGGGCAGGCGCATATCGGGTACCCCCAACTGGGCCAGCACCGCGTTATCACAGTATTCCACCAGGGAGTGGATGATGCTCTCCCGGTGGACCACAATGGAGATTTTTTCCGGCGGCATCCGATAGAGCCGCATAGCCTCGATAAACTCCAGGCCTTTGTTCATCAGCGTAGCGGAGTCCACCGTGATCTTAGCGCCCATAGACCAGTTGGGGTGCTTCAGGGCCTGCTCCACCGTAGCAGAGGCAATCGCCTCTTTATCCCAGCCCCAGAAGGGCCCGCCGGAGGCGGTGAGGATAAGGCGTTTCACCTCTCCCCTGTCCCGGCTGCCCTGGAGGCACTGGAAGATGGCGGAATGCTCCGAGTCCACCGGTACGATCTCCGCGCCGTACTGATCGGCCCCATTCATCACCAGCTCGCCGGCGCACACCAGGGTCTCTTTATTGGCCAGTGCAATCCGTTTGCCCTGACGGACCGCCGCCAGGGTAGGAACCAGGCCCACCATACCCACCACAGCGGTGAGCACAGTGTCCGCCTCCTCCAGAGTGGCGGCCTCCACCAGTCCCTCAGGACCGGAGGCCACCCGGATGGACGTATCGGCCAGCCGGGTCCGCAGGTCGGCGGCAGCGGCAGGGTCCATCATGACCGCCAGTCGGGGCCGAAACTGGCGGCATTGGGCCTCCATCCGCGCTACGTCCCGGTTGGCGGTCAAGGAAGCCACAGTCATGCCACAGGCGGCAATCACTTCCAGTGACTGCCGCCCGATGGAGCCGGTAGAACCCAGCAAAGAAATGCAGTTGCTCATGTGTTCAGCCTCCCACAGCGGGCAGGAATTGGATCAGCAGTTCGATCAGGGGCGCACAGAAGATTACGCTGTCGAAACGGTCCAGCACGCCGCCGTGGCCGGGGAAAATGTTACCGAAATCCTTGATGCCATACTCCCGCTTGATATAGGAAAAAGACAGGTCGCCCAGCTGGGATACAATGCTGCCCAGAGCGCCGTAAATCACAAGATACAGGTAATTGACCTGCATGGAGAAGCCAAACTGGAGGACAGCGCCATAGATCACCGTGCAGATAATGGCACCTGCAAAGCCGCCCACAGCGCCCTCCACCGTCTTTTTGGGGGAGAGCTCAGGCGCCAGCTTATGCTTGCCGAAGGCCATACCCGCAAAGAGGGCAAATGCGTCGCTGAGAAAGGCTACCTCAAAGGGCAGCACGATGAGGGCCATCCAGTGCTCCATGAGCCGGATCCGCAGCAGCGAGGACAGAAAAAAGGGAATGACTACGCTGAGGAAGAAGGCGCCTCCCATCTTCTCCAGCGTAATGCGCTTATGGCTGGCAATGGCCTCGGCAAAAAGGAGCACCACATAGAGGAACATTCCGGCCAGGGCGGGCATCAGCTTGCCGTTATAGTAGACCCAGAACGGAATGAGACCTGCCAAAACAATGGAATAGCCGGAAATACGGGTATGCTTGAGAAATCCGGTGGACCACAGTACCTCATGCACCGCGATCATAGACAATCCGGCCACCAGAATGGGCAGGATGACCGGATAGACCGGCGAGACACCGTATACCGCCGCCGCCAGCAGCGGAATACAGACCACCGCCACCATGATTCGCTTGACCACTCAGACACCTCCATAGCGGCGGGAGCGGCTCTGATAGGCCGCCAGCGCCTTGTTCAGCTCTTCCTTGCTGAAATCAGGCCACAGCACATCGGTATAGTAGAACTCCGCGTAGGCCGACTGCCACAGCAGGAAGTTGGAAATCCTCAGCTCACCACTGGGCCGGATCACCAGATCCGGGTCAGGTATCCCAGCGGAATAGAGGTAACCGGAAAAATCCGTCTCTGTCAGCTGAGCGGGGTCTTTCATCCCCGCCGCACATTCCGCCGCAAAGGCCCGGGCCGCCCGGACGATCTCGTCCCGTCCACCATAGTTGAAGCATACGTTGACCTGCATACCGTCATAGTGGGTGGAGATATCGTCGGTACGCACCGTCAATTCTCTCAGCTCCGGAGGAAGTGCCTCCAGATCTCCGAAAAAGTGGAGTCTGATCTTGTCCCGCTCCATCTTCTCAATGGACTCCAGAAGATACTTCTTCAGCAGTCCGATGATGGCGGAGACCTCCTCCAGAGGCCGCTTCCAATTCTCCGTGGAGAAGGCGTATACCGTCAGATACTCAATTCCGATCTTCTGACAGTATGTGGCGATGGTACGGAAGGTCTCCGCGCCAGCGGCGTGGCCTGCCGTACGAGGCAGCCCCCGGCGCTTGGCCCAGCGGCCGTTGCCGTCCATGATGATCGCCACATGACGGGGCAGGTGGTCAAAATCCACCTGGACCTGCGCCGCCTTCGGTTTGAATAATGCCATGTTCAACCCGCCTATACGACACCAGTGCGGGACACTCTTCGCATCCCGCACCATGTGTCTCTTGTTTGATGTTATACCGCCATCAATTCCGCTTCTTTTTTGACGGTCAGCTCATCGATCTCCTTGCACCGCTTGTCGGTGAGATCCTGGAGCTCTTTCTCATAGTCCTTGCGGTCGTCCTCGGTCATCTCGCCCTTTTTCTCCAGAGCCTTAAACTTCTCCATGGCGTCCCGGCGGATGTTGCGGATGGCCACCTTTCCGTTCTCACCGTACTTCTTCACCTGCTTGGTCAGTTCCTTACGGCGCTCCTCGGTGAGCTGAGGGAAGGACAGACGGATCACACGGCCGTCGTTCTGGGGGTTGATGCCCAGATCAGAGCACTGGATGGCCTTCTCGATGGCCTTCAGCAGAGTACCGTCCCAGGGCTGGATCATCAGGGAACGGGGATCAGGAGAGGAAATGGCGGCCACCTGATTCAGGGGGGTGGGGGCGCCGTAGTAGTCCACCGTAATCTTATCCAGCACGGCGGCGTTGGCCCGTCCGGCACGGACACTGGCGAAATCACTCATCACTACGTCGATGGTCTTTTTCATCTTGGCGTCGAATTCTTTATTGAGCTCTTTCATTTCACGGTTCCTCCTTGACGATGGTTCCGATTTTTTCACCCATGACCACACGCAGAATGTTCTCAGGGTCCTTGAGTGCGAACAGGATCACCGGGATCTTGTTGTCCATGGACAGGGACGTGGCGGTGGAATCCATCACCTCCAGGTGCTGAGCCAGCACATCGTCATAGGTGATGGTATCATACTTCACCGCGTTGGGGTCCTTGCGGGGATCGGCGGAATACACGCCGTCAATGTTCTTGGCCAGCAGAATGGCGTCGGCGTCGATCTCTGCCGCCCGCAGTACAGCCGCCGTATCGGTGGAGAAGAAGGGATTGCCGGTGCCGCAGCCGAAGATGACCACTCTGCCCTTCTCCATATGCCGGATGGCCTTGGAACGGATGTAGGGCTCGGCGATGGACCGCATCTCAATGGCGGTCTGCACTCGCACGTCCACACCCTTCTGCTCCAGCACGTCGGCCACTGCCAGTGCATTGATGGTGGTAGCCAGCATTCCCATGTGGTCGGCACGGGTACGCTCCATCCGGTCGCCGCCATCCTTCAGGCCGCGCCAGAAATTGCCGCCGCCAACCACGATGCCCACCTGGACACCGGCTGCCACGCACTTCTTAATTACGTCGCAAACGCTGCCGATGACATCGAAATCCAGACCCCGGCTGGCCTCGCCGGCGAGGGCCTCGCCGCTGAGCTTCAGAAGAATCCGCTTGAACTGCGGTTCACTCATATGTTCAACCCCTTTTCGGAAAATCATGCTATCTTATTTTAATATAGTTTTCCATTTTTGCATAGAGGTTAGGCTAAAGTTTTTCAAATTATTCGTATTCTCTCCTTCCCCTCCTGTAAAAATTGTCAAGGGCTCTGTTCCCGCCTTCAAAAAAGCGGGAACAGAGCCCAGTTTCCCCTTTTACGCCCTTTTGTGCCAGCGCAGCAGCAGGGCAGAATTGACAATGACCACCACCGAGCCCGCGTTGTGGACCAGCGCCCCCACCACAGGATTCAGAATGCCGGTAATGGCCAAGGCAATGGCCGCAAAGTTCAGCGCCATGGAGAAGGTCAGATTGCACTTGATGGTGACCATCATCCGCCGGGCCAGCCGCAGCAGATGGGGCAGCTGCCGTAGATCGTCCCCCACCAGGGCCATATCGGCGGCATCCACAGCGATATCGCTGCCCACACCGCCCATGGCAATACCCACCATGGCCCGTTTCAGTGCAGGGGCATCGTTGATGCCGTCGCCGATCATGCACACCGGTCTGCCCTCTTCCTGAGCCCGGGCAATCCAATTCAGCTTGTCCTCCGGCAGGCATCCAGCCTTCACCTCCCGGATATTCAGCAGTGCCGCGATATGCCCGGCGGCGCTTGGGTGGTCACCCGTCAGCAGCACCGGCTGCACTCCGGCACCCTTCACTGCCCGAATGGTCTCTGCCGCGTCGGGCCGCAGGGTATCGGCCAGAGCCATCACCCCGATCAATGTTCCCTCTTCTGCCAGATAGATAAGGGTACACCCCTCGTCCAGCCGGGCCTGAACAAAGCCCTCCGCCTCCTGGGGCATGGGCACACCCAACTGCTCCATCAGCGCCAGATTGCCTGCCCATAGGTCTCTGCCCTCCACAATGCCCTTCAATCCCAGGCCAGGCAGCACCTCCACGCTCTTCCCCTTCGGCACCAGATCAGGAAAGCGCTCCCGTCCACCCGCGGTAACGGCCTTACCCAAAGGGTGCTCCGACCAGGACTCCAGGCCCACAGCCCCTGTCCACACCTGTTCCTCCGTCCGGCCATTCAGGGGAAGCACCGCAGTTACCTGCAGCTTTCCTAATGTAAGAGTGCCCGTCTTGTCAAAAGCCACACACTGGACCCCAGCCAGCCGCTCCAGCGCATCTCCCTCCCGTACCAAGAACCCGTGCCGGGTGGCGTTGCCAATGGCCGCCATAATGGCGGTAGGGGTAGCCAGCACCAGGGCACAGGGGCAGAACACCACCAAAATAGTAACCGCCCGGATCAGCTCCCCGGTAACAAAGCCGGTGATGGCGGCGGCGGACAGGGCAATCGCCACGATCCAGGTGGCCCACCGGTAGGCCAGTCCCACGATTTTCGCTTTTCCTGCGTCCGCCGACTGGACCAGCCGTACCATCCGCTGGATGGAGCTGTCCTCCCCCACTCGGGTGGCTTCCATGGTGAAGGCCCCGTATTGGTTGACCGTTCCGCTGGACACCTGGTCCCCTGGGGCCTTGTCCACCGGCAAGGACTCTCCTGTCATGACCGATTGGTCCACAGAGGTGCGCCCGTCCCTTATGATCCCATCCACAGGAATGGTCTCACCGGGCAGCACCCGCAGCAGTTCCCCCACCTGGACCACCTCCGCGGGCACCACCTCTTCCCCGTCGCCAGTCAGCCGGCGAGCGGTGCGGGGCGTCAGTTTCACCAGCTTTTCAATGCCCGCTCTGGCTCGGGCCACCGTCAGATCCTCCAGCAGGGCGCCCAGCTGCATAATAAAGGCCACCTCGCCAGCGGCAAAGTCCTCGCCGATGATCACCGAAGCCACCAGAGCAATGGATACCAGCACATCCGCCTTGATGTCAAAGGCAGTGATCAGCCCAATGAATGCCTCCAAAATAATAGGCAGACCGCACAGCACAATGGCCACCCAGGCCGGGTCTACCGGCAGATGAGTCCCCCACAGAATGCTGACCACCAGAGCCAGCCCGGAAAGAACAAGCAGTGTGATATCCTTGCGGACACCGCCCCACTCCAGTATGGCCTCCAATTTTTTCATATCATCCGCCCTCCTATACCCCTATGGGTATCTCGCCATCATTATACCCATGGGGGTATAGGTTGTCAAGGAGAAGTGCTATTCCCTTTCTATAAAAAAATCGGGCAGCCATATGGCTGCCCGATTTTTGGAAACAATCTGTTCAGTCGTCCCGCTCGGCACTTAGAATCCTGCCATCGGCAACGCTGATTTCATACTCATATTCATATTGGCCTGACTTAAACTCCACCTTGTAGCATCCATCATCCGATTCCAATTCCACTTCCAACTCCCGCGTATCCGAAAGAGCCACTCCGGCGTTGGACAACGCAATATCTCTGGCCTGCTGGCTGCTGATGGTGCCGCTGGAGCCCCCCTGAGGCTGTTGGGTCTGGCCCGGAGCCGGTGTCTGGATGGTCTGTCCCTCCTGCTCCGCCTTGATAATAGCACCAGTGGCCGCGTCGATGTCGTATTCATACTCCACACCGCTGACGCCAAATTCAACCTCGTAAACCATCCGGCCATCTTCATAGTCATAGTCAGCTTCCAGGTAGTCCAGCTGGGACTGTTGAACACCGGCATGGGTCAGCGCCGTCTGGGTGGCAGCATCCACACCCACATAGCCACTCTGGCTTGCAGTACCGGTAGAACGGATGCTTTCCTGCTCACCGTTCTGGCCTGTCAGGTCGGCAGCAGCCTCGGAATTGGCCAACAGGTTCAGTTCGTTGATGGACAAGCCTACCAGCGACTCAAAGGTCAGGTGGGAACTGCTGTCCACCAATGTCTGGATCAATGCGGCCTTACCCTGGGAGATCCCGTATTCTTCCGCCTTCTGCTGCAAGGCATCATCTGTGGCAAAGCTCTGGGAAAGGATGGCTCCATTGATAGAAGCCGACTCCAGCACCTGGGAGATCTCCCCTGTCAGCTTCTCTTCCAACGCAGCGCCCCGGGTCAAATCGTCATCCTCCACCGAAATCAGCACAGAATTGGCCAGTTCATCCACATATCCATGCTTCAGCAGAGAGCCAATAATGGCATTGACCGCCACCTCCAGATCCGTACCGGTCAGATCCATGCCGTCCAAAATCTGATTGGCATCATCGTTGACCGGGGTGGCGGAAAGAACCTTTTCTTCCCGGTTTACCTCCAGCCGGACACAGGGATTCACGTCGAGGGAGACCACAGAGGCTACCGCGTTGGCCTGCTGATACCGCACTCCGGCCACACCGCCGCCAATGGCAAGCGCCAAGCAGGCAGCCGCGATCCAGGGCAGGATGCGCTTTCGCCGTTTGGGTGCGGAAATCGGAATAATCTTCCCATTCTGGGGCCCCAGGCGAGCAAGCACCGCCTCCACATCGTCAGGCGCGGCGTGCTCCAGTGCCGTATGGAGTTTACGCTCCAATTCCTGATCATTCACGGTTTCTCACCCCCTTCCAGTATGGTCCGCAGCTTCTGCAGCGCCCGGCGGTACTTGGACAGCACCGTAGACAGCGGCAGATCCAGCAGGTGCGCGATCTCCTTATGTTTCCAGCCGGTGACTGCGTGGAGGGTAACCACCTGGCGCTCTTCATCGGTCAGACCTTCCAGCGCAGCCCACAGTACCTGACGGTCCTCCACCGTTACCAGAGGACTGTCCGCCGCCAGCCGTTCCCAGGATTCCGGTTCCAATTCCTCCGTCTTGCCCCGCTCCCGCAGCTTCATCAGGGCCAGATTGCGGGCAACGGTGAGTACCCACGCCAGCGGTGTACCACGGGACTGGTATTGATGGACATTTTCCCAAACACGCACAAAAGTATCTTGCGTCACATCCTCCGCATCATGGGTATTCTTGAGATAGGAGAGAGCAAGGCCGTATACAGCTGTCCGGGCATGGTGATAGAGTTCCGCCAGTGCCTCCTGTTCTCCAGCCTGCATCCTGACCAGCAGCGGCTCCAGAACATCTGGAGCGGTCACCCGGCGGCTCTCCTCCGCCATGGTCTCCAGCAGGATCAGCATAGTTTTCTCTCCTCTCATTGGTGGAATGCAAAACACAGGCATTTTATTGCACTCAAATCAAAATAATTTTGCCGTCCGCACGAAGGCAAGACAGTTATTGTTATTATAACCCAACAATCACCGCCGCGTAAAGTCCTACCGCTGGGTCCCCATGGCTGTCTCCAGTTTTTTCAGCGCCTTTTTTTCAATGCGGGATACATAGGACCGCGAAATGCCGCATTTGGCAGCCACCTCCCGCTGGGTCAGGGGCTTACGGTCATTTAATCCGTAACGGAGGGTAATGATAGCGGCCTCCCGGGCATCCAGGCACTTCTTTACACATTCCCGCACCTGGATACACGCGTCTCTGGCATCCAACTCCTCCAGCATATCGTCATCCACACTGATGGTATCCATTAGAGAAAGCGAATTCCCGTCCCCGTCTCCATCAATAGCGTCTGACAAAGATACCTCCCCCTGGGTCTTACGCTGGGCACGAAAGTGCATCAGGATCTCATTTTCAATGCAGCGGGACGCATAGGTAGCCAGCCGTACTTTTTTATCCGGTTTAAAGGTACCAATTCCTTTGATCAGCCCAATGGTACCAATAGAAATCAAGTCGTCCTGATCCCCATTGGGGGTATAGTACTTCTTAAAGGACTATTGCAAGAGACTAATCCACCCCGCTGAAAATGGGCTGAAGCCTGCTGCCCCAGCCGGAGATAGATCTCTAAATAGATCTGCTTATCGTCGCTTTGCTCCAACACCACAATGTGATCCAGGATCGTCGCCACGACTTCAGATTGGATTCCATTTGTAAAGTTCAGTTCTTCCCACAGGGCCTTTTCCAGGAGTTTTGGGTCAATCTCCGTACTTTTTTGCATTTGCTCCTGCTGACACAGAGACATCCGCTGTTCCTCTAGGGCGGAGATCTGGCGGTTGAAGCGTCCGTTGCGCTCCTTAAACTCCTGGAGGGTAATAGCATCCGCCATGCTCAGCTCCAGCAGCTTATCCTTCTTCTCCCCGATCTGGCTGATCTGCACCTCGATCCGCCCAATCTGAGCGGAGTAATCCACCCCGCACGAGGTTTCCCCAATGCTGTCCAGCACCAACCGGATGATCTGTTTTTTCTCTGTAACCACCTTCTCAAAGAGGTCGGCCAAGACCTGATCCACTTCATGGGTACGGATACCCGGTAGATCGCACCCATCCTTTCCTTTCTGGCGGTAGGTCTTGCAGCGCCAGAACTCCGTCTCTCCTTTCTGGGTCTTAAAGGACTGGCGATGGAAGCTGGTGCCGTGTCTGCCGCAAATGATTTTCCCACTGTATGGATAACGGTTGTGGTAACTGGTGGCTTTTGTCCGAACCTCACGGCTCCGCTGCTTGAAGATGGCGTTAGCCTGATCCCACAACTCTTCCGAAACAATGGCTGGGATGTTGGGATCTGGGTACATAACCCATTCACTCTCGTCCAAAAAGGCTTTCTTTTTGGTTCGGTAATCCAGCGACTGGGTCTTGTTGCCGCAGTACCATCCCTTGTACTTAGGGTTGGTCAGAATATGCCGGATGGTCAGCTGATTGAACTCATTACCCAGCAGGCTGGTGTGTCCTCGCCGGGTCAACTCCTGAGAGATCTTTCGGATTCCATACTTCCCAGTGGCGTAGAGTTCAAAAATGAGCCGCACCGCCTCAGCCTGCTCCGGGATAATGGTCAGCTTGCAGTCCTTCTTATCGTACCCCCACAGACGGTTATTGCCCAGAACATGACCGTTCTTGATGGACTGTCGGAACCCGAATTTCAAACGCTCGGACAGCTTCCGCACCTCATCCTGGGCCACCCCTGCCATCACCACCAAGCGAAACTCGCTATCCGTATCCAGGGTATTGATGTTGTCATTTTGAAAGAGAACGCCCACATTGGCATCCAGCAGTTCCTGAGTGTACTGAATGCTGTCCAATGTACTTCTGGAAAATCGGGAGATCTCTTTGGTAATAATGAAATCAAACAAGCCCCGGTGGGCGTCGTCAATCATCCGCAGAAAACTCTCCCGCTTATAGGTGCTGGTTCCTGAGATACCTTCGTCCACATACCCCTGTACGAATGTCCAGTTGGGATTTTTCTGAATGAATTCCGTGTAGTATTGAACTTGGTTTTCCAAACTTCCCTGCTGCTCCACTTTCTCCGTAGATACACGGGCATAATATGTAACCCGCAGGGAAAGGTCGTAGATAGACCTGCCCATCCGTAACTGTTCCCGCAGCTTTCTAATGGTCATCATGCCGTTGATCCCCCTTCTGCTCTTGTACTTGTAAAGGCTTATCTTCAGCATAATGGGTGAAATGCTTTCTGTCAAAAAACCGAGAATGACTGGCAGAATGATAAAGATCCTCTGAGATAAAGTTCCGCTGCCACAGTCGCTTCAAAAGAACAAGCCCGATCTCACGGTCAATCTCATTCATGCTCAAACCTCCTTCTCGGTAAGTTATGCCTTTTGAACGGATACTATGATGTTCGGATTCAAAGCCACATGAACGCACTGGCAGCGTGTGCTGCCAGTGCGTGGTATCTGACTTTGAATATGCCGGTCATATTCATCGCCATATTTATCGAGCCCCTGGCGAAATGGGAACATGGCAGGTTGTCCGTGGCGAGGACGATTCATAACTCCACAGCGTCGGTCGTACCGTGCGCCGTAGGGTTCCCCCGCTTACGTGGGAGGCCACCGTTCGGAAGTACCATTATGTCTGTGCTGCTCTCCTCCTGAATGAGCCATAAGCACCCAGGCGTATCGCTTACAAATCGCTCACATCGGTGTGACCGATGGTCATGGCGGTAAACGAAAAATTGCATTGGCACAGTGACGTACCTGCTCATGCTGCCGATATTCCATTATCAAGGTTCACCGAGAAGTGAAAACCCCTCTATTAACAAGGACATCTGGAGGCGATTTTTTAAGTCTCTTTGAAAAGTTTTTCTAAAATCTTTTTGAGATTCTTTTTGCCAGCCTGGATGCTGTAATAGACCGCTTGTACGGAGGTGCCGTCCGCAGCGGCGATTTCTTCCAAGGTCATGTCCATAAAGTAATAGGCATAGATCCGGTCTGCCTGTTTTCTGGGGATAGACCGCATAGCTTTGTAAAGTTCTTCGTTCTGGATATGCCGCATCGTTTCTTCTTCCGGCCCAGGTACTTGTTCTAAAATGTGAGCCTCCACTCCCGGTTCAC
The DNA here is from genome assembly GCF_002159225.1 of Flavonifractor sp. An91. NCBI lineage: Bacteria > Bacillati > Bacillota > Clostridia > Eubacteriales > Oscillospiraceae > Flavonifractor > Flavonifractor sp. An91. The sequence goes on from NZ_NFHA01000003.1 coordinate 78,202, forward strand.
TGTCCAGAGATACCACATCCCCGTTTCGGCTTCTCCGCTTCTCCAGGGCCTGGTCAGCAAGACGACACTGCTCAAACATGGCGTCAATCTTGTAGGAAACAGGATATTCCGAGTATGTAGAATCCAGATGGGGGTATTCTTTTCTCAAATCAATAAATTTCATGTTGGCAACTCCTTTGAATTGTTTTGAAGTATTCAAAGAAGTTGCTACGGGTACGCTGCTATGGAGGGATGCCAGTGCGCTGTAAACCAATCAAACTGCAAATAAAAAAAGGCATATCGAATCTCATCGTTTTTACGACAAAATTCGATATGCCTAACACAAACGGATTCCCCGGGGCCGGGTCTGTCAAATAACAAAAGAAAAGAGGATTTTCTTTTCCGTTTCAGCGGACGGTCTAGAAAATCCTCTTTTCTATGCCACGGGTTATACAGTTGTTTTGATTCAAAAAGAATTGCGCACCGAGATCACTCTTTCTATAAAACTTTTAATATATCATACAGTTGAGGTCGAAAGAATGATAACACAGTCGGAAGGTCGAAATTTGCTGACAAATGGAAAGAAAACAGTGCTTTTACTGAAATTAGGTTTAATTCATATTGCGTTTCCTACGTTCCCACGCTAAAATGATGGTAGGCAGAACAACAGGAGGAGGTTTGAGCGACATGAAATATCTTCTGTACCGATCCCCTGGAAGCATAGAGAAGGATGTGACAAAACACGAACTGGTGGCTGTGGAATTTGGTACAGACATCTATGAAGTCACGGAGGCTCTGGTCGAAGCAGCGTCTCAAGATCTGGCTGGTATGCCGGAATACGAGGGGTGCCAGACTGCTGCCTATGCTCCCGAACCGTTAAAGCCATTCCGTAAGGTCAAACGCTACGACTACGAGATGATGGGTATTGTCTATCCTACTCATGGGGATGAAAATATCTTGATCGACTATGGAGTTGCAGAAAGACCTGAATAAAACGCAAAAAGGGAAACCCGGATTCAGTCCAGGTTTCCCTTTTGCATTGTGTCATAATTTCTATTTATAGCCGCCCTCGCAGCTCCGTCCAACTGGTGGCAGTCTCCAGCTCCACACCGGCGTTAAGCGCTTTGAAATGCTCCTTGCCGCAGTGGATTTTTAGCTGCTCACTGGTTTTCAAGTGCATAAAGCTGGTATCACCCTTGGTTTCCAGGACGAAATACAGCTTTTCCTCGCCATTCTTGTTGAGATACACAGCCCAGTCGGGGTTGTACGTGCCGATGGGGGTTTCAATTTTGAATCGGCTGGGAATCTTGAAGAACATCTTCACATCCGGGTCGTTGTCCAAGGCCACGGCAACCGGCTTCTCCACCGTGGAGCTGTCGTAAACCACATAGTCATAGACGCTGTGTTCCACCTTTACGGCGTTCCGATCCAGGTTAGCAAGCAACTCAGTGGTGTCGAAGATTTCCTGCACATAATATTCCTGGCCGTCCAGCTTCACATAGCGGATACCGTCGATAGCCAGGGCGTGGCGGTGGCTGCGGATCAGCTCTACGACTTGCTCCAGAAATGCCTCCGGGTTGTTGAGGAAATCCCCGCACCGTCCGCTCTCCACCAGAATCCGGTTGACGGTGGCCGGGGTCAGCAACGTTTCATCGCTGATGGCGGTAATAATGTCCGGCAGGGCCTGATAGTCGTTGGCAATATCCATTGTCCGCATTTCCCGTTCTATGTGACTGATTCCAGCCTGTTCAATATGGATGCCGGCGGTCTGGGACACCAGTCGGGTTTTGGGGATATGGGGCATTTCCCGGATAGCTTTGACGCAGTTCTCCACAAGCTGCTCGGTGTCAATGCTCACCCGATAAGCGGTTTTCTGCTTGATCTTGTTCCATAGCTCCAGGAACTCCGGGGAGAGCATGACTTGTTTGTTGAGCCGCACCACCACATCACGGGAAGCATCCCGCACCGGGGGCTTCCGGTCGGCATTGGCGATAATCTGCTCAAACCGCTCTCTGGCAGCTTCATATTTTTTCGGCAGGTCAAGGGTTCCGTTTTTCAGAGCGTTTTTCATGGTGTCCTTGACCTTGCCGGTGCTGGTGATATACCCCTTTTGCTCAAAATGTTGCAGCAGCTCGGTTGCTTCCTCGTGAGTGACAGTGTGTTCCTCCACCACGGTTTCCGTATAGGTGGTTCCGGCCAGAGATTCCACCGCCACCGGCTGGGCTTTTTCCACGATTTCCTGTACCACTTCTTTGACAGGCTCCAGCGCCTTGGGCAGCTCGATTTCCCTGGGCTTGATTGCAGCGGCCACCTGACCAGCCTCATCAATCACACCAGCGGTTTTCAGGGCCTCCACTACCGCCTGGGCCTGTTCGGTCGTTACCTGCTTCTCCACGTCCCGATGGGCCTCATAGACCATGCCGGAAAACAGACTAAGCTGAAGCACACCGAACTTGACGCCGGTTTCGTCCTCGATCTCTTTCTGGAGGGTGGAAGCAAACTCGGAAAAGCTCTCGTTGGCCATGACGTGAAGGACATTGATATTCTTGTCCTCGATGCGCTCGCCGTCCTGGTTGACGCACAGGCGCAGGCCACGGCCCACCTTCTGACGGCAGGTAAAGGTGGACTTCTGCTCAATCAGGGTACAGACCTGGAACACGTTGGGGTTGTCCCATCCCTCCCGCAGTGCCGAGTGGGAGAAAATGAACCGCAGCGGACACTCAAAGCTGAGAAGCCACTCCTTGTCCCGCATAATGGTGTTGTAGGTGTCATCGTCGGCCTGAGTGTCGCCCTTGGTGTCCTTCAGACGGCCCTTTTTGTCCTGGGAGAAGTAGCCGTTATGTACCTTACTCACATCCGTGGTGAATCGCTCCTGAAGGACGGCATACTTGGGTTTCGCTATCAGCTCCTGATAGCACTCCTCAAACATGGTGGCATAGATACCGGGTGTGCCGTCCTCATGGCGGTACTTGTCCACCTTGTCGATGAAGAACAGGGACAGCACCTTGATGCCCTTGTCCAGATACCGCAGCTCTTTGTCCAGGTGGGTTTCGATGGTGCGCCGGATCTGCGCCTTCTTGACGATATTCTCGTCCACATCGCCAATGGCCTTGCCCAGCTTGACCTCCTGGGTATTACCAAACTCGATATGCTCAAAGTCAGGGGTGCAGTCAATTCCAGCGATGGTGTAGCCCTCGTACAAGTCCCGTTGCCCGGACAGCAGAAACAAATCGTCTCCCGGCTTGACGGTAATGGCCTTGCGGGTCACGGCTCCGGTCTTACCCTTCACATCCAGTTCCACTCTGGCCTTAAAGCCCTTGTCGTTGCTGACGGAAAGTAGCCGCACATAGGCTTGATTGAAGCCACCGGCAATCTGATTGGAGGACACGGCGATCTGCTTGACCAGCCCCATTTGGTAGGCATCCACTGGGGTCAGACGGTAGAGCAGATTGATTTTTTCCCGGTGAGTAGCGGAGTACCGCAGTACACACAGGGGGTTCAGCGTGGCAATGGCTTCCTTGGCCTTGGGGGTGTTGTCTACGCTCTGGGGTTCGTCGATGATGACGATAGGATGCGTGTTCTGGATAAAGCCCATGGCCGTTTCACCGTTGAGCCGATCCTGGGCCTGATTGATGATATTCTCCGCCTTCTTGAAAGCGTCGATGTTAATAATCATCACTTCGATGTTGGAACTGGTGGCAAACTGCCGCACATCGGACAGCTTGGCAGAGTTATAGATAAAGTATCGGCACGGCACATTGTCATATTGCAGGCCAAAATGCTCCCTGGTGATTTCAAAGGACTTATAGACACCTTCCCGGATAGCCACCGACGGCACCACAATGACAAACTTGGTGAATCCGTACTTGCGGTTCAGCTCAAAGATGGTCTTGGTATAGACGTAGGTCTTGCCGGTGCCGGTTTCCATCTCGATGCAGAACTGGCAGTCCTCCGCCGAAGGGGTCAGGGGCAGGTTGTTCCGCTTCTGGACGGTGTGCATATTGGCAGTCATAGTCTCCTGGTCGATATAAAGGGCGTTGCCCTGGCCCATTTCCGGGAGAAGGGATGTCTGCCGCTCATCCACCACGGAGAAGGTGCTTTGGGTTTTCTCCTGGCCGGTAAACAAATCCACCACAGCGTTGACTGCCTGGGTTTGGAAGTCTTGGGACTTGAATTTTAGTTTCACTGTTGATCCTCCGATTTAGGGAAAAGTCCTCGCTGGACATTATCGCTAATCAGCATTTTTATATGATCTATTTGAGGAATTCCGTGCTGAAATCTTCGGTTGCACCTTACACATTTTAGATAATCACAAAAATCGTCGCCATACACCAAAGGTGAACCACAATAATTGCATACCGGATGTAGGTCATCTACATAATATCTTCCAAAAGAATCTCGACGCCATTTCCACTCCCAGTTCCAACCGTTAATACTGTCTTTTTGGTATTGTATCCATAAAGGATTCGACTGCTTATAATTCTTAGCGTTGCCAATCTTAAATAGGATGAACAGTATTCCTATAATAATTACCATTGCAACTACTATCCACCAAACTTTAATGTTGAATTGGAGGAAGGAAGTTACACAGTTTATTATGAAGGATAAAATATTTTTAGCAGTGCTTAGAAGTTGCCTGTTCTTTACCATATCGTAAAGCACTGTCAATATAAAGCTGAGGATAACTGGGATAATTGCAACGATAACAGGATGTTTTAGAAGCCTTTTCATTTTTCTTACACCAACTTCAATTCAATCCCATGATCTCGCAGGATGTAGTAGGCATTGGCCATGGCGGTATCGTCAGCAAAGCTGTCACGGGAGATAATGATTTTTGCCGGGGCATATTCGGTCATCTGCTCCACGTCCTCCGGCCGCACATCCTCTGCCAGACAGACCAGCAGCAGGTAATCATCGCCTACGCCATACACTGTCTTGTTGTTGACGGAGAACGAGGTTACGGAGTAGGTCAGCGGTACTCCCAGCTTGAGCATGATTTCATAAATCATATCCAAGTCGGTGCGCTCCGGCTTTACCCGGTGGATCATGGTGTTCATCCGCTGGTATAGCAGATCGAGCTGCTCGTCCTCAATGGGGGTGGCGTCCCAGGTTTTCAGATTGGACGTGTCCAGCTTAAAGACACGGAAGCCCACATCCAGAGACTGCTTGTCCCCTTCCATAGTAACTTGTGCGTGTTCCTCCAGAATTTTCTTTCCGGCCCGTCTGATTCGCTCTTTGCCGATCTCGCAGATATTCTTGTACCCGGCCTTGTACGCCTCGCTCTTTTCGTCGCACAGTTCGGGGAGCTGCACCAGAATAAAGCGCCGGTTGCCGCCGTCCTCGGCGTTGAGCTGCATCACCGCATGGGCGGTGGTAGCAGAGCCAGAGAAGAAGTCGAGAATAATATCGTCTGCATTAGACACTTGGGAAATTAGTTGTTTAATAATCTCAACTGGCTTTGGAAAATCAAATAAATACCTATTAAACAATCCGCCAATTTCCTTGGTCGCAGTATTTGTGTAAATACCAGTGTTGAAAATAGATGAAAAACCAGGGAGATTATCTGACAGTTCGTTCAAGAATGATTTTTTGCGTGGACGCCCCTCTGGGTTGTCGGGCCAAATAATCCGTCCTTCTTGAATGAGCCGATTCATGGTGTTTCGATCATATCGCCAGCCTTTTTCGGGGCATCCGTAGTTTCTCCCATCTGCCGGATTGATTAAATCATAGTGCAAATTTGGACGTGCATCGGCAGTAGCAAGGCCCACCATATTAGCACTTGTCCAGGGGCCACGAGGGTCATTATCAGGATTCTTATATTGTTCTGTTTTTCTGTCAGTTCCACGGAATACTCGGTGTCCAAATTGTTTTGTATAACACACAACATATTCGTGGTCTATTGAAACACCAGTAATATTTCGATTGTCTTTATTCTGCCTGCTTTGCCAAATAAATTGAGCCACGAAATTTTCTTCGCCAAAAACCTCGTTGCACAGCTTTTTGAGATTATCAATCTCAACATCATCTATTGAAATGAAGATTACACCATCGTCCCGTAGAAGATTTGCCGCCAGACGCAGGCGGGGATACATCATGTTGAGCCAGTTGGTGTGATAGCGGCCCATGGTTTCCGGGTTACTCTTGGTGGTCTGCTGGGTCACTTCCTTGTACCGGGCCATGGGGTCAGCAAAGTCATCGGCGTAGACAAAATCGTTGCCGGTGTTGTAGGGCGGGTCAATGTAGATCATCTTCACCTTGCGGTAGTAGGCCGTTTGCAGCAGCTTTAAAACCTCCAGGTTGTCGCCCTCGATGTAGAGGTTTTGCGTGGTATCCCAGTCCACACTTTCCTCCGGGCAGGGGCGTAATGTGCCGGTGGAACGCTTCTGGGCCAGCCGCAGGCAGTCCGCCTTGCCCTTCCACTCAAACTTGTACTTCTCAAAATCGTTGTCGATGTACTCCCCGCACAAAGAAAGCAGCTTGTCAATGTCCAGCTTGCCCTCACTGACGCACTCCGGGAATACCGCGCGCAGCTTGTCCAGGTTGGTTTGTTCTATGTTCATGGAAAGTCCGTCCATCATGTCAGGCATTTTCTTGTACCTCCTGAGTTTTCAATTCGGATACTTCAAGGTATTCGGGATGCTTGCGAAGCACTTCAAATACCCAAGGTTGAATAAAGCCCAAGGACATTCCCCGCGGGGCCATACTTGTTCCAGAAGGCTGGGAAATAACCCTAAATGTTTTAAGCTTTTGTGCCACAGGATCTACCATGGAAAAAACAATGGCAGTTTGCCCTTTGTCAAAAAAACGCTTCAAGTAAACTTTTTCTTCATCTGAAAGGTTTTTTAAAATATATTTATATGTCCTCCATGTGCTGATTTGATCCAACTTTCGTTTGGCTAAACCAGCAATATGTTTAACAATGTGAGATATGAGCAGCGACGCAGATACCGCAAACACAATAAAAATCCATATCCCATATTTTTCTCTAAACACAGTAATATCAAATGGTAAAAGAATTGCAGGAAAGAAAAGTAAGAACATGCAGGCAAAACAAACTGCGAAGGATACTCTTGCAGATACATCTAAAACTTTTCCTATATCCAAATTCATTTATCACACCTCAACTTTCACCACAAACTCTCTCTGCACCCTTGCCGTCAGTTTTTCCTTGTCGGCAAAGGATTTTATTTTTTCTTCCAGCTCCATATCCAGCCGCATGGCGTCAAAGAACTGGCTTTCCTGCCGCTTCATGTACTCCTGCCGAAACTGGTTGATTTTCTTCTGTGCGGCCAGCCGTTTCAGCCGGTCGCTGGTGACGGCCTCCAGCTCCGTTTGCGCCTGCTGCACCTGGCTGTCCAGGGTGTTCAGCTCCCGAATCAATGCCGCCTTATCAGCGGACACCTGCTGCTTCATCCGTTCCATTTCCTCGGCCTGGGCAGGAGACAAACGCTCCAACTGCGCCTCCAGCAGCGCCTCCTTTGGCACCAAATTATCCAGCGGGTGGGGACGGCTGCTCCCTTTTAACCAGTGGGGAGATCTCCGCTCATCCTCGGTGTAGCCCTCCACCGGCAAGTCCAGGATGCTGCGGCAGGCTGCATCGTCCAGGGCCTTGCCGCTCTCCGTTAGGCCACATAGTACGGCGTGTTCCGTGCGGCTGGAGTCTGATACCAGGGTCACGGTATAGAGGGCAATCTGGCACGGTTCCGGCACTGTTGGAACAGTCAGCACTCCCTCATTGGCACTCTCCAGCTCGTGGAGAATCCCACGGCCTATGATGCTGGACAAGGTAAGCTGTCCGGCCTTGGGTTTGAAATCCTTTGCCATGCCATACACCTTCTGACTGTGGTAGGGCCGGTTCCGGCTCCCCGTCCAGTAATAGAACAGCACTGGCAGTTCCTGATACTCCGTAGCCGTAATGGTACGGTTGGCTTCGTCGATCACAAAATAGCAATCGTCGTTCTTTTCATTGTAACGGTTGAAGAACCATTTGGCAATCTCCCAAAGGTCGTTGTTCAGCTCCAGGCTGCGGCGGTTCACATACTTGGGATTGATCTTCACCTTGTCGGCCAGCTCCTTGGTGAAGGTGGTAAACAGAATGTCCTCCGCAGCGGAAACCGTCTGCCGGTTATCTTCCTCGTGGGTGTCCAGGGTCTGGCGGTATGCCTGCTCGATCTGCGCCCTGGGCCGCAGCCGCTGGGCAATAACCGGAAAGGCCCCCTTCACATCATCGGTAAAGCCGCCCAGAACATCGTCGGTGATGCCAAAAACACCATCCGTCACCAGCATCCGCTTGTTGACCAGCTCCAGTTTGCGGACATCTGCAAAGTTGTTCTTGTCAATGAAGGCCACGGACAGCACATCATTCTCCTGGCCCAGCCGGTGGCAGCGGTCGATCCGCTGCTCCAGCTTCAGGGTGTTGTACGGCAGGTCGTAGTGGATGATAAAGGCGGCTTCCTCCAGGTTGAAGCCCTTGGCTCCGTTGTCGGTGGAGATCAGCACCTCGCCCTCCTCTTTGAACTGGCGGATCACGGAGTAATCGGCGCTGCCGTTGTAGGCCAGGGTGCGGTACTGGCCGGAAAGAAGATCTAGGAGCATCTTCTGGGTTTCCACGCTCTCGGTGAAGATAACGGCCTTCCGTCCGGCTCCCGTTCTCTTCATCAGCGAAAATCCCTGTTTCAGAACGGTCAGCAGTTCACCAGCCTTGGCGTCCTGGGAGATGCCCTCGGCCACGGCCTGCATCTCCTGCCATTGTGTCAGCTCCTCCGCTGCGTTCTCCAGCCCCTGGAGCCGCTTGGCGATACCCTTGATGGTTTGCAGAATCGCCGCCGTAGAGGAACCCAACAGGCCCAACAGCCGTAGAGCCAGGTCATATTGATTCATTTCAGGAAAGGCTTTCTTTTCCGGCTGGTTGATGTAGGCATACAGCAGGTCATAGAGCTGCCGCTCTGCCTTGCCGGGGGTGTGCTCCACGGTCAGCAGCACACGCTCTGTCACCTTGGCGTAGTGCTTGGCCTGGGAACGGAGGGTGCGGAAGCAATAGCGGCTGACCTGTTCGCTGAGTTCCGGGTAGTTCTCCGGTCGGCGCAGATACCGGGCCAGAAACTCTTTTTCTCCCGGCAGCAGTGTTTCGTCGATGAACCAGATCAGGCCGTACAAGTCCATGATGTTCTTTTCGATGGGGGTGCCAGTCAGCAACAGCTTGAAGGAGTCACCGGCGATCCGTTTGAGAGCCTTGGCCTGCTTGTTGTCCTCCTGGTAGACCGGGGACAGGGCATTGGCTTCTTCAAATACCGTCAAGTCCCAGTTGACCACCTTTGCGGCTTCCTCGTTGTCGGCGGCAAAGTCGTAGGTGGTGATGACAATGGCATCTTGGATAAAGGCGTTGGGATGGTCAGGGGCGCTGTGGGCCTGCCATTCTTTACGGCTGGTCAGCACCACATAGGGAACGGTATAGAATCGCTCCAGCATTTCCGTCCACTGGTGCAGCAGGTCAGCATTGGGGATCACCAGCAGAATCCGGCTGCATCCCTCCAGCCACTTTTGATTGATGACCAGCATGGCCTCGTGGCTCTTGCCCATACCGGCTTCATCACACAGGACAGCCCCCTTCTGATAGGGTGAACGCAGGGCAAAGCTGGCCGCTGCAATCTGAAACGGATAGATTTCAATATCCGATGATGCAAAGACCGGGAGGAACTGTTCTTCTTCCGGCAACTGCTCCAAGAGCCGAGCCTTGTAATAGGCATGAAACGGTGTTTGCAGCATGACGTATGCCCTCCGTTGTCCAGGTACTTCTTTTGTTTATTATGTCAGATTTTAGGGAAAAAGGCAACGTTGAAACAGATAAGCGGGAGCTGCTTATTGGGCAGCTCCCGTTTATCTAGGCGGTGATATTCAGTAAAGAACTATACGAAAATAGAGGCTTTTGAATTTCAAATTTCAGTATAGGAAATGCTATACTCAAAAAGACGCATTTGGGAATCCTGCTTGACTTTTCTTTTAAGTTCAGCAGTAGGGCTATTCAAACATATAAGGCCGTAAACGTGTTGTCCGGACTTCGCAATATCTGCTTCTACCCATTCAATATATGTTTTAGTTTGTGTGTACGCATCATCGTAACCGGAGTCTTTTTTTAGCTCAATCACATAAAGGTCGTTGTTATTATCCGTTGCCAAAATATCAAGTCTACCAGTACGAAGAATAAATTGTCTGCCGTACACGCCTCTTTTTTGATAGACCTTTAGTGGAAGGCCGAAAACCGGAATACCCTGTTCCATTCTCTGAATTAGTTCATCTTCAAGAAGTTTTTCACTGGTAAATTGATGCTTTTTTATTCCTATGTTAATCGTGGAAGTGTCTGCTGCACTATCTTGTGAATCTGTATCCACATCACATTTTTTGGTTGCCAGGGGACGTCCAATTCTAGCAACGAGTTGTTTTGACACCTTATATCCACTTTTCTGAACAAATTCTTTTGCCTTCTCTTGCTGACCTAATCCCAAATAAGTACGAACGAGATTGTTTGCCGCAAAGCGTGTATCTCTTTTCTCGGATAAACATTTGCGAAATACATCTTCAGCATCATGGTATTTCTTCTGCTTAAACAAACAATATCCCAGGTTATTCAAGGCGTTTTCTGCCTCTGGAAAAACTTCTAATGTTTTTCTGTAATATGCTTCTTCTAACTGATAGTTGCGCTTTTTTCCATAGCACCAAGCCATCCAAAAGTAAATATTGTCCGTATAGAATATGCCTACACGATCTTTAACATCCTCATATTGTTCTAAATACGATAGAGCGTTGTTCCACATCTGCATATTATAATAGGTGTATCCCAATAGTTCTTTCGCCAAATATATATCTCTATTGGTTTGCAACACTCGCAACAGCGCATCTGCAATATCTTCATTTTTTGTCCCGTAATAAACGCTTTCCAATGCCTCACACATTTCTGGAATACCCTTACATACGCCGGGTCTATCAAGCAGTTTTCTCAAATAACTCCACATCCCAGGAATGCCTTCTTTTAGCGGTAAGACCAGACAATAAATAAAGTCTGAGCATGACATTTCTTCATCTTCATCCAAATAACGCTTTATCTTCGCAGGAACATACTGTGCGAGCCTTTTGTTAATTGCTCCAGATTTTCCGGTAAGTAAATCAATTACTGCAAAATATATTTGCTTGATGGGGTCACCGTCCGATAATCTTATAACAGAATTTCGATATTCGATAAAGCAGGGATCTTTCATAACATCGCATTTCATTAACTCTGAATATCTGAGATACCCCATTGTCAAGCTATCTAAAAGCAAGTCGCAGTATTTACTCTGCAATTCGTCATGAAATACAGGGGGGGCAGATATTATAACATTTCGGCATTCTTGAAAATTAGGTTCCTTGGAAAAATCAAGTTGGTCATATGCTTGACAAAGCTTGTTTTGATAATGAATAAGTTCCTTTGATTCTGCCATGCTGAGTTCCTCCTGACGGTCTATTAGCCAGCTCTTATATATTTTCTAAGTTAAAATCTGTTTGTGTGGTTTTTTATTATATCATAAAAGCAATAGAGCGGTTAGACGTGAATTCAAGACTGTATTGAGTATGATGACAGGCCTAACGGAAATCGCTCTCCGTTGGGCCTGCCTAGTGGTCACGCATTTAATCTTTTAATGAAACATATCCAAAATGATATTGAGAATCTGAGATCGTCTGTTTTAAGCTGCGCCCTGTGCTTGTTATTTTGAGCATTTCAGCAGTGATTTGAGTTTCATGACAAATATGTGAGAGTTTTAGCCAAATTCTTGCAAGTTCACCATGAAATTCAGCAGGGTAATTGGTGTTATCTGGGCAAGACACAGGAGTTTTTGCGGAAAAAATTTCTTCAACATTGGCTGAAAATGCGATGTCGTTATCGTAGTGTTCATTGTTGATAGCAAAGAGAATCTTGACGCTTTTCCCGGATTTAATCCTATCGTTATACCACTTCACTCTAGTGTCACTCATTCCGAAGAAAAGTGATTGCGTGGAGAACCAAGTATATCCACGCTTAGCTTCATCTGAAATATATAACGCCATCGTTTCTTCACCATCTAAAGTAACTCCACTAGACGTAGAAAGCCCTAATTTCATAAAAATATAATCTGAACCATCCATCTGGATACTGTCTCGATCAGCAATCATAGCTTTCACTTCCTCCACATGAAGATATTTTTTCTTTAATCTCAGGTATAGCTCCTCGTCTTTAGCGAGCATATACATTTCTAAAACATCATTGAGTGCGGCGGTTTTTGTCATTCCTTTTTCCGACACAAAGTCATTAAACATCTCTTGAACGGTGTCGGCCACTGTGATAGTCATGTAATTTTGCCTGCCCATTAAATCCCCTCCATTGTGTACCATATAGCCGGTAGAGTTTCTTCTAAAGTGTACCATACTCCCGGCAGAGTGTCAAGCAGCATAAAGTAGTTAATAGATCATTATTGAAAGTGACTGATACGTATGGTATTCTTATATCGAGGTAGGTGATTATAATGCCTGATACCGAAAACAAAAGAGTTCGGCGTACCACAGAAGAACGAATTGCCGAGATTGATAACAAAATTGAGGAACTCGGCAATCAGATCCAGGCGATTGAGGCTAAGAAGCAAGAATCTATTGCAGTATTTGATGACCGAATTGCAAAAGTCCAGGCCCGGATTGAAGGCTTGAACAAGCAAAAGGCAGATATTCTCTCCCCCAAGCCGCCTCGGAAGCCGAGAAAAACCAAAAAACAGAAGATCCAGGATTTGATGAAGCAGGCGCAAAAGGCTGGTTTGAAACCGGAAGAAATTGCCGAGCGTCTTGGCCTCAAGATTCAGGAAGAATAACGATAGTTGGAGAGCCTGTTGCTATTTGAAATCGGCAATAGGCTCCTTCATTTCAAATAGAATTGTTTAGAAGTTAAGATAGAATTATGATTAAGAAAAACTGTGGCCAACCGAAATGTTGTCCACAGTTTTAATTTAGCTCATACCTTTATAAGATGAACTTCTTTGCCAAGCGTATGTGCACAGCGCATGGTAAATAGAGTCCCGCCGTGATCACGCCCATCATAGACAGCAATTACCAGCTGTGACTGGTGTACCATATAGCGATTTCGTTGCATGAAACAGGATGGAACATACTTTTCGCATTCTACCTTAACCCCATCGCAGGCCCGCAACAGTTCGTGGAACTGCTGATTTTTCGTTTTTAATTTCCCTGCATAGGGAATAGCTGCCTCCAAAAATAACTCCGGGTGCTGCCTTTTTTCTTCGGCCACGATAGAAGCGAACATGAGGTCAACTCCTTCAGCAAAGCCGGATATGAACCGAGTATATCCATCCTCAAGCGCTGACAAGATTTCATGCCTAAGTGCTTGTTTCACATAATCGATTCGTTTTTCGGGAATATCTCTGTGCCCAGTCACACAACAAGTTTTCTCATTCACCTGTAATTCTCCCCTTTCATAGGAATAACCGATTTTGGTTAATATGATTATATACCATGTTCGGTTAATATTCAAATAAAAGGGGGCTAGTGCATCGTGATTTCTTATGAAAAACTGTGGGTGACTATGAAGAAACGAGGAATCACGCAATATGCGCTGATAAAAAATTTTGGCATAAGCCCTGCGCAAATTACTCGCTTAAAGAGAAATGAGAGCGTAAGTACACACACGATTGATGTATTTTGCGGAATATTAGATTGCAACGTTGAGGATATAATGGAGCATATCAAAGAAGATAAATAAAAAACTGGGGGCTATGGCAATACCATAGCCCCCAGTTTTATCCAATCAAAAGCCGACGAGCCTGCATACTATTTCTGCACCTACGATTAAGAACATACCATGCAGCCTCTATCCACTCCCGATCTGAGTAGGCAGAAATGTCAACCTCTTTGAGTTGAGGGAAATGCCGGTCAGATTTTGGGAGGAATCTCAAATCGGAAATGTAGGTGCAATTTTTCTGCTTTGCCAATAGTGCCACAAGTTCCATTATGCACCTCCATAAAAAACTGGCCTGCCGATGGAGGTAAACCCCTCCTGCCCGGTGATGACCACATTGTTGGCGCTGAAGGCACAGTGCAGGATCAGAATATTGCCGCTCTCGTCCCAGCCGCAGACGATCCCAACATGGGTATCCTCCGGGTAAAAGACCAGATCACCAATCTGCGCCTCCGCCCAAGAAATGTTGGTACAGTAGCTGTGCTGCGCCATAGCACCGCCACCATGGCCGATGATGTACTCACCACCTGTTGCGTTGTAAAACACCCAGTCCACGAACCCGGAGCAGTCCAGGCCATAGGGCCGGTAGGTGCCTGTGGTGCTGTTCCCTGCCGCTGTGACCTCTGTGAGCCGTCCCCAGCGGCTGTCCCAACCCAGGACGAGGCTTTTACCGCCCCAGAAGTAATTGACCTTCCCCACCAGGGAACAGGCCGCACGGATGACCGCCTCACGCTCTGGGGACAGATCCTCCGGCAGATTCAAAAGGACATCCTTGGCATCGGCGGTTATGTTCATCAGACTTCCAATCAAGTCCGCCAGCATCTCCCGTTCCTCCAGCAGTTCCTGAAGCATCTCAAGTTGCTGAGTCGTAAAGTTATATTCCGCAGCTGCTTCTTCTGCCGTTTTGCCTGTAATGGTGATGTGGAGGATTCGCTCTGTGTATCCGTCATCGGCCCCCTCACTGCTTTCCGGGTGGTCGATTTCCTCCACTTCATGGGCAACGGCATTCATATCCCAAAAGACTGCCTCCAGCCGGTCGATCCGGTTCTCGTCCAGGGTCACTACGTCTGTGGCGTCTGTGTCATTGCTGCCGGCAACCTTTACCGCAAAGACGGCCAGTACGTCAACCCAGTCCGCTCCGGTTCCCTCAATCACAACATCGTCATAGCTCTCCGCTGTCTGCAATTCCTCCAGGGTTTCATTGTAGGCATAGTTGACCTGGGCCACGGCAACCGATACGGGTACACCGTCCTGACTGCCATCCCCCGCAAAGAAAATGCCGAAGGGGGACGCTGCAATAGCGGCCACAAGAATTAGGCAGAGGAGCACGATCAGCAGGATCACACCTCCACCAGCAGCCAAAACCCCCTTAACCGCAGCCAGGGCCACCCGCCCAACTGCCTGGGCGAACCGCATGGTGAGTTTTCCAGCCTTGGCCGCAGCCTGTTTTGTCCGCTGACCGGCCTTTTTGACCATTTCTTTCTGCGCCCTCCGGCGGGCCAGGGCCTTAGCCTGCTGCGCCGGGGATAGTTGCCGCTGGACGGTCTTGCTGTGCTGAAAGGGTGTCTTTCTTTTTTGCAGCGCAGTCCCCAGTTTTGGCCGGTTTCCATCCACTTTAAGAGAGCGGGGCGCTTTATTGCCGGGTTTCTGGCCCAAAGTTTTTAGGTTCCTGTCTTTTCCGGCAGGTATCTTAAAATCCGGTGTTTCTCTCTGGCCTACGGGGGACTGGACACCGTTCCGCCAGGGCTTGTCAAAAGAACCAGCATTTTTATTGCCTGCATTAGGAAGGGGACGTTCGCCGCCTCCAGGGGAGTCGTGTCTGTTTGGCTCTGCTAAGTGGGATTGATCTCTCGTACTAAATTTAATCTGCTCCGCTTTCTTTGCCTTTGACCGCTGAGCGTCCTTGATGGCCTTTTTGCGTCCGAGTTCCTTTTGCCTTCCTCCTATATTTTGTGTGTCACTATTTGGATGAGCACTATTAGTTGTGGAAAAATCGGTGGAAGTTGTGGACAAGTCATGCCGATAGTATTTTGTGGGCGATTCGGCCCTTTCATAGCTGTCGAAATGGTTTGAATCCAAAGGGGTGTCAGTATTCGGCCCCAACGCTTCGCCAGGGGTGTTTGCAGGTTGAGAACTGCTTGTCTGAGGCTGTTCTGACACGGTGTTCGTATCCTGTGTCACTTTCTTCCGGCGACGTCGGACAAACTCTTTTTTTACCTTTTGCTTGAGGGCGTTACCTGCGGTTCTTGCCACCCGCTTTCCGCCGCCGTCCACATGATCGGTAGCATAACGCACCGGGTCTTTCTGGCCCGGTGCGTTGCGTTCTTGCTGCTCCTGGTACTTCTCCTTGATGATGGACTTGGCTTCTTTGGGAACAAAGCCGGATATTTTCACTTTTGGCTTGTCCATGGAGCCTTTTTTCTTAATGTCAGCCATAGCTTATCCCTCGCCCGGACGAGTGCTCATCAAGCGGTACAACTCCGTATCCTTGGGAAAGTCGTTGACGAAGGGGACGATGGCACCGCCGACTTTGATCAGGCCGTGACCAGCGGGAGCATTATTCACATGATCCATCTGGGTATCCGAGGTGCCCAGCAGTTTGGCCAGCTCCATCCGATCCGTAGCGGCCTGGTTGAACATGAGGAGGAATTCACTGTTTGCAAACATGAGTTTTGCTGTTTCGGATCGCAGACACTCCTCCACATTCTGGGTGATGCCGGTCAGCATGGCACCATACTTTCTGAACCGTTTCCAACACTTATAGAGGAATTCACCGCTGTACTGGTTGATGCTGCTCTGGCCCCGCCCGGAGCCGCTGGAGAAGAACAGGTAGATCTCGTCGATATAGACGTGAGTGTACCGGCCCTGCTGCCGGTTACGGATGACACGGTTGAAAATGGCGTCCAGCATGACCAGCAGGCCCACGGGTTTGAGGTTCTCGCCCAAATCCTGAATGTCAAAGCACAGCAGCCGGTTATTGGAGTTGATATTGGTCTGATGAGAGAACACATTGAGGGTGCCGGTGGTGAACAGCTCCAGAGCCAGGGCAATATCGTGGGCGGCAGGCTCTTTCTGCATCATCAGATCACGGTGCAAGTCCTTCAAGGTGGGAGGCTCCCCCTTAAAGTCCTTGATGTATTCCCGGTAGATATTGGCCGTACAGCGGTCGATGATGGATTTTTCTTTGGCCCCGATTTCCTGATTGCCCATCAGCTGCTCACATAGAGACATGATGAACTCGCTTTTCAGCACCAGGGGATTCTTGCCGTCGCCATATTCCGCCGACAAGTCCAGGGCGTTGATGTAACTGCACTGGTCGCTGGAGGCCGAGATGGTGATGACCTCACCCCCCAGCGCCCGAACAAGAGGGCCGTACTCTCGCTCCGGGTCTACCACAATGATGTCATGGTCGGTGCCGAGCATCAGGGAGGTCAGCTCCTGCTTTGCCGCCATGGACTTGCCGGAGCCGGAAACGCCCAGGATAAAGCCGTTGCCATTGAGAAGGTTGGCCCGGTTGCAGATAATGAGGTTGTGAGACACGGCATTGACACCATAGTAAACGCCGCCCTTATCCTGGATCTCCTGGGCCTTGAAGGGCATAAGGACGGCGGTGCTCTCGGTGGTCAGGCTGCGCATGGCCTCCACCCGCTGGAGGCCATAGGGCAGCACGGTGTTGAGGCCGTCCTCCTGCTGGTATTTGAGGGTGGAGATCTGACAGCCACGGCCCTGCCCGATGGAAACCAGCGTTTCGGTGTCTTGATCCAACTGCTCCAGCGTGTCGGCCAGATGGGTGATGGTCACCTGTCCCAGCATCAGGCCCTGGTCACGGGTGGTTACATCGTCCATCAGTTCACGGGTCTGGAGGCGGCTTTGCTCCAGGTGGTACGGGATGGTAGCGTTGAAATTGTTGAGGGAATTCTGCCGCTGGGTAAAGCGGCCTACGTCCGATTCAATGGCCATGATCCGCCGCTGGATCTCCTTCACCACTTCATCGGTGGGAATGGGCAGAAGGTTGATGGAGATCATCATGTTCTGGGGTAGGTCGCTCAGCTCCGTAATCATCTCATCCTTAATGAAACTGGCATAATCCCGGAGGAACAGGACACGGCCCACCTGATCTCCAATCTCATAGTGGTCTTTATAGAAAGTCATGCAGTCCGGGGCAATGGCGTCCCGGAAGTCATTACCCCGGTGAGCGATGCGGTTGAGGTCAAACTGAAAGTCCGGGTCATTGGGACGGAAGAAGTCATGGAACAGCCGCATACGCTCCACCACGTTGGTATCCCGCACCATAACATCCATGCGAGACAGGTAAGTGCTCAATTCCGTGCCCACACGATTGAAGAAGGCACGGGCCTCCTCAATGTTTTTTCGCTCCACAGAAATGGTGATGTACTTCTCCTGGGTGAGATTGTTGCTGTTTGCCGCATTTTCCGTCAGAATGTCATTGTATTCCACCCGGTAGCGATCCTTGCCGTCACCAGCCATCTGCATCAGCAGGTTGCGGCTAAACTCCTGCTGGTTCATGGTACGGTTAAACAGGGTGATCTTCACCAGCGCCCGCACCGGCAGGGAGTTTAGGAAAGCGCAGTAGCTGAGGAACAGCGCCTCCTTTTTTTCCGGCCCAGCTACCGCATAATTGACATCAAAAAATCGCCAGGTCTTGGAGTAAAGACCGGCGACTTCAAAGACACCATCCTTATGCACTTTTTTGATGGGGATTGACTGCTGGACGCTGCGGGGGATAAAAAACTTTTCAAGATTGGGGTTTTTCCCCTTAAAGGGCTTAATCATTTCCTTTTTCCCTCCTGTCGCTTGGTTTCGGGGATAAAGCGGTTTTGTGATTTCCAAACACGGTGATTGGACAGCAGAAAGCAGGACTTGAACCACACCCAGGCGAATTTCTCCAGCTTCATGCCGTTATACTGGAAAAAGCCAGCCACCGCAAAAGGAGCGGCCCCCAGAATACAGATCCAGCTCACCGATTCCCGGCCCATGAACCTGCTAAGCAAAGCATACAGCCCCAGAGCGGTTCCAACCGCCAGGGCGGAGCAGAAAAACTGCCGCATGGTCAGGCCGAAGAAGATGGTTTCCTGATAGGTCAGGATTTCTTTGTTGATTTTGATTTCCATAGATCACACTCCAAACATTTCTTTGGCGATGCGGTCGGCGGCTTTTACAAGTCCAACCAGCACCAGAAGGTTGAAGATGGTTTCGCCCAGATAGCTCCAGACCTGGGTGATGACTGCTGCCTCAGCGTCGATGACGGGGGTGCCGCTGGAGACATAGGCCGTAAAGATAATGCAGGCCAAAACCACCACGGCCCCCTCCATGCAGACACCGATATAGCTTTTGAGAAAGGACTTGCCGATAAAGGAGGTGCTTTCTCCCGCAAAGGAGGAAAGGGCGATGGGCGAAAGGGCGGCGTACATATAGAGCTTGAAAAAGCGGCCATAGACCGTGAGGATCATAATAAAGGCTAGTACCGTTACAAAGAGACTGCCCAGCAGCGTGACCAACCACAGCGGGATACTCTCCAGAAAGCCCAGGCTGTTGATGGCATCAATGATTTCGGTGGGCATGGTGATGGAGGCTCCATCGGCACCGCCGATGCTGCCCGCTGCGGTCGCTACAATGCCGTTGCACACCGCAAAGATTTTCGTCAGAAAATCCATTCCGTAAGTAATGGCCACCTTTGCCAATACGAATTGGATCAGGTGGCGCACCACATATTCCGGTCGCTGGAAGTCCCGGAAGCTGGCCGCACTCCGAAAAAGGCTGATAGCAAAGAACAGCACCAGAAGGCCATAACCGATGGCCTGCATACCGCCATTGATGGTGACGATAGTGCTCCAGATCGTGCCGCCCTTGAAGGTTTCCGGCGACTGGGTCAGCAGGCCCCACATTTCCTCCATTTTGGTGTTCCATGTGGTAAATGCGTTTTGAAGGTTGTCTACAACCCAGTTGTTGTCCAAATTGATTCACCTCCAGGTGATAGAGTTTTGGATATGGTAAGATTGTCTGCCGCCTTGATAATGTGGCGTAATTGTGATAAAATATAGCCATGCCAGAAAGGGGGCTTTTCTATGCTGGATATTCGTCCGGTTTCCGATCTGCGCAACAAATTCAGCGAGATTGAGGAAACGGTCAAGAGCGGTCAGCCGGTTTACCTGACCAAAAATGGCTATGGTTCCATGGTGGTGCTCAGCCTGGAGCAGTATGCCGCATTGACGGATGAAGTGGAGCTGCGCCTGGACGAAGCTGACCGGGCTGCGGCGGCAGACAGTGTCCGCTATACGGAAGAAGAAGTGTTTGGCAGAGTGAGGAGTCGGCTCCATGAACGGAAAGCACTATAAGCTGCGGTTTTTGCCATTATTTGAAGATGACCTATCAGGCATTGTGGACTATATTGCGTATCGTTTGAAGAACCCCATAGCGGCTGACCAGTTGGTTGATGCCGTTCAGGAGGCCATTCGAGAGCGTACCACTTGTGCGGAAGCATTTGAGCCGTATCACTCGGCAAAGGAGCGGCAATATCCGTACTACCGGATCTACGTGAAAAACTATGTCATTTTTTACGTTGTGATTGGAGATATAATGGAAGTGCGCCGCATCCTCTACAATCGTCGGAATATACCGGAGCATATTTAAGCGCAGCCGGTCTGTCATCGCTGACAGACCGGCTGCTTCTTTCTTAGATAGCGCCGATGGTGGTCAGGATCTCCTTGGCGAAGGCAATCATCAGCCCACCGAACAGGCAAAGGAAGCCCTGGGTGCGCTGGCTGGCGTCATGGGACTGGATGCTCATGCCAACCTGGACAACGCCCCAGCCCAGGATGATGACGCCGATGGCCTTGATGATATTGAAAATGAAGTCGGAAAGGCTGTTGACGATAGTCAACGGATCAGAACCAGCAGCCATAGCGGGCACCGTGCAGAGCGTGAAGGCCAGAACCGTAAAGGCCCCTGCGAAGTAGCGCCGTCTCACACGGCGGCACAGCGTGTTGGGCTGCTCATTCTTCTTCATCTTCATCAGGATTTTCATGGTCAAATTCCTCCATCGTATCAAATTGATAATCGTCCAGAGAACGAAAATCGTAGGGCAGATCGGATACCTCAAATTTAGTGGGCAGGCTCTTATGGACATAGGGCGCTGCGCCTCCGTCCTCCGTCAGCTTGATATTGGGGTGCTTCATGAGGTCGTATTTTTTATCCAGCACAGGGCGCTCTCCACGGATTAGCAGAATGGAATCGTCGGTATCCATCAAACGAATTTCCTCCTGCATCATCAGCTCACGGCCTGCCTGTTGGTAGTTGGTGGAGCTGGAGCCGCTGTGCCCACGGGTCAGGCCACGGGTGCGGGTGTCCAGCGTTTCCTTGCCCAGCAGCTTACTCATAAACTCCAGAGAGGTCGGCTCGTTGCCGCCGCCTAAAAATAGGAGAGTATCACAGTTGCCGATGATACTCTCCCATTCCTTTTCGTAGATGTTTTTGATCTGAGCGATGTTCTGGACAATGATATTGAGACTGATATTATAGCTGCGGCAAGTGGCCAGGATTTTGGGGTAGCTGTCTGGCTGGGCAACGTTGGCCCATTCATCCTGGATGACACGCACCGGGATGGGCAGCTTGCCTTTGTACTTTTCATCCGCCACCCGGTACAGCTCCTGGAAGCATTGGGTGTAGAGCATACCTACGAGGTAGTTCATGCTACCGTCTGCCACAGGGATGACACAAAAAATGGCTCTCTTGCGTTCTCCAAGAGAACCGAAGTCCATGTCGTCCCTGAAGGTCATGGCGGCAAACTGCGGCATGGCCAATGCCGCTAGACGGACAGCTGCCGACACAAGAATTGTCTTTGCCGTCTTGCCTGCGGCCTGTTTGAAAATCTTATACTGATGGACTGCTATGTGATCTGGCTTGTTGTACTCCAGCTCCAGAAACAGTTGATCCAGAGGGCTTTGGTATTGCTCATCCTCCTCTCGCACCTGCGCACAGGTCAGCAGGTAGGTAATCATTTCAAGGTTTTGCTCATAAGGCGGAGCCTCATGGAGCAGATAGAGCATGAGAGCGGAATCCAATGCAATTTCCGCTTTCTCCCAGAATGGGTCAGAGTTATTTGCGTTTTTGGGGGTGGTGTTGCGGATCAGATTGTCCATCAGCTTCAGCACGTCGGCCTCGTTGCGGATATAGGCGAAGGGGTTATAGCCATCCGATTGGCTGGGGTCGATCAGGTTGAATACCACGATCTCATATCCCATCTCTTTGAGCAGATTCCCGGAAGCCCGCAGCAGCTCCCCCTTGGGGTCTGTGACGATATAGGAGCAGTTTGCGCTGTAAAGCCAGGGTTTGGCCACAAAGCGGGTCTTGCCGGAACCGGAGCCGCCCACTACGACGATGTTGAGGTTCCGCCGGTGCTTGTAGCTGTTGAAGCTGATAGATACGTTTCTAGTAAGGATCACGTTGGACAGCGGATTCTTAGCATCCATGTACTTCTTGCAGAGGGCCTTGGGGTCGCCCCATTTGGCTGAGCCATACTCCTCTCCGGGCCTGCGATTCTCCCTGGAGGTGTAATACAAGCCGATTCCGCAGCAGTAACACACCAGACAGATCAACACAACCTTCATGGAGTGGGGTTTCCACTGGATGGAGAACGGATGGGCAAACTGCCCGGATATGTGCTCCATCAGGGTAAATAGGTTCATACCGTCCTCGTAGGCGGTGGCAATCAGCAGAGCGGCCCAAATCACCAGAACAGACAGTGCCGCCCACAAAGGGGCGGCACTGCGAAAATTCTGATTGCGCTTCACGGCTTAATACCCGGTTTTGGGCAGGGTCGTAATGGTCTTGGCGTAAACCTTGGTCACCCAGCGGCTCACGGCCTGAATCCACTGACCATTGTAGACGCCGCCCACATCGGCCACATTGACAATGCTGGAGCCATTGGCAAGGCCATTCACCACATTGCCGTGGATATAGGCGGTTTCCACCTGACCAAAGCCGCCCTTGACGGTGCCGAACACGAACATGATCTCAGTGACACGCTCGTTGGAGGCAAGGCCCAGGGCCGCAGGGCTGGCTTCCAGCACATAGTTCTTGGTGGTGGAAAGGCTGTCTGCCAGGGTCTGATAGCTGTCTTTCAGATTGGTCTTATAGACGATCTTATAGGAGAGCTGCTGGTTGTAGGTGCCGGTGACCACCTTGGAAAGCTGCACCTGACCGGGCAGCGTGTCTCTCCAGTAGAAGGAGGACAGCGGCACGGTAGAGGTGTTTCCGATGCCGGTGATGGTGTACCGGATGGGCTGGTTGGGCATGACCTCGGCATAGCCGGTCTTTTTGATGGATACGCCGGTGGACACGCTGTTGTCCTCCACCTCGAAGGTCACGATCTGGCCCTCATAATCCAGGTATGCGGTCAGGACGGTGGGATTGATGGAGTAATAGTCGGGGGCCTGTACCTCACGGATGGTATAGCGGCCCAGGGGCAGGAGCTTGGATACCGCTCTGCCATTGTAGTCGGACACAATGGTGTCCACCACATTGCCCGCCTTGTCGTAGACCTCAAACACAGCTCCTTCCAGCAGCGTCCCGGCGGGCAGGGCGTTGATGGGGTTATCGTCCGCAGACTTCTTGATGATCTGGATCTGCCCCATGATGGGGGTGTTCTCCCACTCCACCAAGGTTGTCTCGCCGGACTTTACATAGACGGTCTTGCGCTGGGTGTCCAGGATGTACCCCTCGTTCTCCAGCTCACGGAGATAGTAGCGCCCGGTTTCGATGTTCTCAATGTAGACGTAGCCCTGGTTGTCGCTGGTGTACTGGCCCACAGGGTTATTGTTGGCGTCATACAGCAGGAAAGTCACGCCGTAGATGCCCTTGCCGGTGCTGCTGTCGGTCTTGTGAATGAGGATGCCGGAGAAGGCTTTGTTGGTCACGGTCAGCTTACTGGTCTTGCCGTCCACCACCTCAAAGTAGTGGGGGGTATCATCCAGCTTATAGCCCTCCGGGGCCTCGATCTCCACCGCATAATAGGCCCCGTCCTCCAGGGCCAGGAACACCCGGCCATACTTGTCGGTGGTCACGGTATCCACCAGGGCGTCATTCATCTGGCGGATTTCAAAAGTGGCATTGGCCAGCCGCTCCGTTTTATCCGCTTCGTCAACCTTGATGATCTCCACGCCGCCCACAGGGTCGTTGTAGAAGGTCAGCTCCTGGGTGTCGTTGGGGTTGATGACCACCGTCTGGGTACGGGTTTGTTCGTGGATGGTATAACCCTCGATGGTCTTGGTTTCCGTCACCACAATGGTGCCGGTCAGCCCGGACAGGATGATCTGGCCGTTTTCATCGGTGGTATAAAGGCCCTTGCTGGAGAGGGTGCCGCCTTCTGCGTCCACATAGGAGCCGTCGGAGTAGGTCAGCTCAAACTCCACGCCCTCCAGGGGAGCCTTGGTAACGGAATCCAGCTTGTTGATGATAAGATTGCCCTTGGGTTGGTTGAAGAACTCCAGGGTGTAGGTCTGATGATCCTTGATCTGGATGGTCTTGGGGGTGTTGTCCAGCAGGTAGCCCTCCTTGGCCTTGACCTCCTGCACCACATAGCCACCCGGCTCCAGGTCGGGGATGGTGATATAACCGTTTTCATCGGTGCGGAACTCACCGTTGGACGTACCGACTACGGCCCCGTCCGTGGTGGTCACTTTGAAAGTCACCTCGCTGAGAGGTTCCTTGGTTACGCTGTCCATCTTCTTGATGACCAGTCCACCCAGCGGCTCATTGGCGATGGTGACTTCCTTGCAGCTGCCGCTCTCCACCTTGACGGTCTGGGCGGTACCGTTAAGCAGATAGCCCGCTGCGGCCTTGGTTTCCGTAATGGAGTAGCAGCCGGAGGGAATGTGGCTCAGCTTGATCTGGCCGTTGGCGTCGGTAGTGTAGGTGCCTGCCGGATACTCGCAGCCGTTGCACCCGGCAATCTTGAACTGAACGCCGGACAGGGGCTTGTGGGTCACGCTGTCCACCTTGGTAATGAGGAGACAGCCCTGGGGAGCATTGCGGAATTCGAGGGTGACGGTCTGTCCCGCCTTGATCGTGGCGGTCTGGGGAGTATCGTCCAGCTCATAGCCGGTCTTAGCTCGGGTTTCCTTGACCACCAGGGTGGTGCCGGGGTCGATACCCTCAACCAAAATCGTACCGGCGCTATCGGTGACAAATTTGCCGTTGGCGTCGCCTACCACAGTTCCGTCGGCAGTAGTAATCATGAACTCCACATCGCTGAGCGGCTCATGGGTTTCACTGTCGATCTTCTTAATCAGCAGGCTTCCCTTGGGAGAGTTGCCGAAGTACAGCTGTACCACATCCTGCTCCTTGCCGGAGATAAACACGGTCTGGGGTGCGGTGTCGATGACATGGCCATTGGGACTGGCCAGCTCCTCCACGACATAAGTGCCCGCCTCCAGGCCGGTGACGGTAAAGCTGCCGTTGGCGCTGGTCTTATAGGTGCCGATCACGGTGCCGCCGGTGCCGGAGGTGCCGCCCAGGTAGCGCACCTGGAACACAGCGCCCTCCAGGGCCTCGCCGGTGACGGAATCGAACTTCCAGACCACCAGGGCACTGAGGGGCGTGTTCTCAAAAATCAGCTCCACAGCCTTGTCGTTGTCCACGTAAATGGTCTGCTCGGAGGGGTCACGGAGGGTATAGCCGATGGGCGGATCAACCTCCACCACCTTGTACCAGCCGGTGTCCAGCTTATCCAGGTAGATTTCGCCGTTTTCATCGGTATAGTAGAAGTTCTGCTCCAGTTTCTGATAGGTGCCGTCCTCGGTGTTGTCCTTGGCTACCCAAAGCTCAAACTTTGCCCCCTTCAGAGGATTGCCGGTGACGGAATCAATCTTCTTGATGGTCAGGCCCGGTTTCTTCTCGTTCTCAATGGAGATCTCGGTGGTTTTACCGGGCCGCAGATAAACCTCGTGAGGGGTGGAGTCCAGAATGTAGCCGTCCGGGGCCTGGATTTCGGTGACGACGTAGTAACCCTCATCCAGATGGATATTCTCAACGGTAATAGAACCGTCCGGGCCTACGGGGAAGTCTCCGATCTTCACGCCCGCCTTGGTCTTGACTTCAAAGATAGCCCCCGTCAGGGCGTTGCCGTTGATGTCCACCTTGTGGATGGTCAGTGTGGGCCGCTTGTAGTTCTGGAACTGCACCGTAGCGTCCCGGTTCGGCTCCAGTGTCACCTGCTGGGGGGTGGCGTCCAGGATATAGCCCTCCGGCACACTCTGCTCGGTGACGGTATAAACGCCGGGCAGCAGGTTCTCGATGGTCACGGTGCCGTCCTCGCCGGTGGGTTCGGTGGTAATGGTGGGGCCGTCCGCATAGTTCAGCGTGAAGGTGACGCCGGAGATGGGTTCGCCGGTGTCCTTATCAGTCTTGCGGATAGTCAGGTCAGGCCGCTTGTCGTTCTGAATGGTGATTGTAGAGGTCTGACCAGGGAACAGCTCAACGTGGTATTCGGTGGGGTCTAAGATGTGGTCGGCCACCGTAGCGGTTTCCTTGACGGAGTAGACACCCGGCTCCAGATCCGCAATCAGGATCTCGCCCTGGGAATTGGTGGTACGGTCAAGGTAGTGGCTTCCATCCTCGATTTTGGCAATGCGGAAGGTGACGCCAGCCAGCCGGGAGCCGTCGGCGCTGAGCTTAATCAGCTGGAAGGACGGCTTGATGGAGTTGGTAAAGACGAACTGGGCGTCCTCGTTGGGATCAAGCTGGATAATGCGCTGGGCTTCGTCGATGATGTAGCCGGGGCAGGACTTCTCCGTTACCACATAGGCTCCAGCGGGCAGGTGGGACAGGTCGATCTCGCCGTTTTCATCGGTGGTAAACTCCTCCGGGCCATAGTCACCCGCCACCGACTTGATCTCAAAGACCGCATTGGGGATCACCTTGGACGGATCGGCGGAATCCACCTTAATGAGCCTCATGCCGGGTTTCATATCATTAAAGAAGGTCAGTTCCTTAATGCCGTCACCGGCCTTCAGTTCCACCGACTGGGGGGTGGTGTCCAGGATATAGCCATCGTTTCCGGTGTCTACTTCCACCGCTCGGTAGGTTCCGGGTTCCAGATCGGTCAGCAGAATTTCACCAAATGCGTCCGTTTGGAATTTACCCAGGCTTACTTCGTCACGGAATACCTCGAAGGTCACTCCGGGCATGGCCAGATAGTTTTTGCGGTCGTACTTGACAATGCGTAGGCCGGGGAGTTCCTCATTGATGATAGGCAGCGTGGTGCTTTCACCGGCAACTACCGTCGTGGTGTAGATGGTATCGTCCAGCTTCCAGCCAACCGGAGCCGTCTTTTCCTGAACACGGTAGGCTCCAGGCTTGATCTCGGTGAAAATAGCACAGCCTGCGGAGTTGGTGGTGGTGGTGTAGGTCTGCCCACTTTCGATATGCTCAATGGTGATAACGGCACCGGGCAGGTTCATACCCGTGTTGGACTTCTTTTCGATGCGCAGACTGCCATAGGGATCGTTGAAGTAGGTGACTTCCGCAATCTCATCATATACCACTGTCACATTCTGCGTGGGTTCCTTGCTGATCAGGTAATGATTGGGGGCTTCCCGCTCAATGACGGTGTAATTGCCGGTTTTCAGCAGGGGAATATAGATCTCGCCGTTGCTGTCAGTGACAAAGGAGCCAATGCTGTCACCATCGGGGCCGATAACCTCAAACCGTGCGCCGGAAAGAGGCAGCTCCGTCCCGGTTTCGTATTTCAGAATCCGCAGTCCAGTTTCATCGGGTTCATCGTCCGGGTTATCAGCGTAATTGCTGTATGCGGACAGGTTCATGGTAACGGTGGGGTCGGTGTCTACTACATAGTTCTGCAAGTTGCCATAGGTGTCCTTCTCTTGGCATACGGCATAGAACACAGCGTACTTGTAGACATTTGTGCTGAAGGAGAGCTGGACGCTGCCAGTCTCACCCTGGATGCTGTCTGCCGGGTAGAGCACCTTGAACTGACCGGCGTACCCATCGCCAGTCCCTTCGGTTGTAATGGTGGTAATATCCTGGTTGTTAAGGTCAACAATACGGGTTCCTTCGGGAACAGAGGCGGGGTCGGTGAAACCCACATTGACTGTATAATCGCAAACCCAGGTCTTGCTCCAGAAGGTAAATACCTGCTGCTTGTACTGCTTGCCGTCTACGGTGACGGCGTATGCGGTATCACGATCCGGGGTGCAGGTGACACTGGGAGAAAGTGTCTCAGTCCAGCTGGTGCCCCTGGCGTAAATGTCCTTTGTTGCCGCAAGAATTTTCTGCGCCCGGGTCAACTCAACTCCAGACAGGGAGGGATTAACTTTCAGGTTATTGATGTTCCAGTTGGAGAGCAGATAGCACCAGAGCGCCATTTTTGTGGCATAGTACGCCTGGTACTTGTTCTCCAGGTTCAGCTCCGCAAGGCCACGGGTAGGATAGCCGTTTGCAATAATACCCATCACCTTGGGATCGCTGGTCTTTTCTTCGGCCAGATAGGAAATGCTTTCCCCAACCCCAACGGTCTGCGGAACTCCATATAGATTGGGGTTGACGCAGTAGGCCGGGATCTCCTTCTGCTGGCCAGCTGCGTTGATGTAATTGTAGTAAGTGTACTTCTGGGACTGTACCCGCCCGTTGATGGACAGGTAGGCCAGCTCGTAACCGCCGTTGTAGATGTCAACTTCACCCAGAGCGTCCTCCACAGTGTTGGCAGCAGAGGCAAAGCCGGTACAGAGGCTCAGCAAGGTGGCAATGCACAGTACCAGTGCAAGCAGTCTCCGTGTCATGGTATGACCTCCTTTGAATAGCAAAGACGCCCGATGCAATCGCATTGGGCGTCTTTTTAGGTGGATATGAAGTTTAATGGATATAGGCTAGATGCGGTGCATGATGTTATACTCGGTGCGCTGGAAAACGCCGTTTTTATAAACGTCCCACGCTTCCATGTAATAGGTTCCGGGAGGGCAGGAATTAAAGAGATTGGTAATCTCAGAAGATCTCCAGGGCCAGAAGGTCTGTGGGGTGATTTCCGTAGGAATAGTGAGGGAAATCTTCACCTTCGCATTTCCGCTGGGATGGAGAACCGGCTTCCCATCCTTCCAGGTTTCGGGGTTGTCTCCGATGGCATTAAATAAAGTATACAGCATCCGGCGGGATTCGTAGATGTTGCGGGCAAAGAGATAGTCCTGTCCTGCGCTGCTGTACCGGCGAACCTCCGGGGCAGGGAGTTCTACCTGGGGCATGAGGCTCCAATCGCAGGTGGCGGTGGGCAGTTCAGGGAGAGGGCCATCCTGGAACATATTCTTGTCCCAACGGCTCACGTCTGTAATAGTGTAGGTAGAACCGTCATCGCAGAGGATCTGATCGCCTACTTTGGGCTGATACCGGGAGCCGGTTGCCGCCGCCGCATGATAGGGGTCTGCGGTGGTAGCCACGTTAGCAGGATTCTCAGTCTGTCCGGTAGGTTCTGTGGTAATCACCACGGTGCGGGTGTCGTTGTCCCAGCTCACGCCAAATCCCAGCTTGTCGCCAAGATCCCGGAGTTGGAAGTAGTTGTTGCCGTTAATCACATAGCCAATCAGCTCGATTTCCTGACCGTCCAATGTGATCCGCTGGTCAAGGTCGGTGGTGGGTGTTGCAAGGATGCCAGCAGCATAGGCTACGCTGCCGCCAAACAGGGCAGCCCCGCAGAACAGACCTGCGAGAAACATGGGGATATTCTTTTTCATCATCAAAGCCTCCTTGTCTGAGTGATTTCTGCCGACATCATAGCAAGGATATAAGAGGCTGTCAAAAAATCAAACCATCTTTGCCTGCACACACCAACGATAAGCGGGCTGATCCATGACACAGGTGACAAGGGTAATGATGTTGTCGTTGGTGGCATCCA
Source organism: Flavonifractor sp. An91 (assembly GCF_002159225.1). Taxonomy (NCBI): domain Bacteria; kingdom Bacillati; phylum Bacillota; class Clostridia; order Eubacteriales; family Oscillospiraceae; genus Flavonifractor; species Flavonifractor sp. An91. The sequence continues at coordinate 107,850 of NZ_NFHA01000003.1, forward strand.
ACACCGACACCTGGGTGCTGAGGATCTTCTGCACCGAGTACACCTCATAGGTGCGGGTGCCCAGCTTTGTGGTCAGGGTAATTTTATCACCTCCAGACAGCGTATGGATTTTGCCAAAGTGGTTATTCACACCTCTGTTATGGCCTGCGATTGCCACATTGCCATTCCAGATGCTGGTGTTCTCAAAATGCCCCGCCCCCGTAGCCAGGGCGGTGGCGCTCGTTCCCTCGTTGACATTGACCTTCAGGCCGATGGAAGGGATGGACAAGGTGGCGATATAGCCGCCGCTGTAATAGAGGGCATCCGTCACCGGCGTATAAGCCGTTACGCTGCCGCTGGTATCCACACTGGGTAAGGTCGGCACCGTGGAGGTGTTCGGAATGGTGGTCGTCCCGGTAGCTCCGGGGACAGTCACCGTCCCAGTGCCCGCCGAGGTGGCGTTTCCAGGGCCAGTATAAATCTGCCCGTCCCGGATCAGATTGGGCGTCAGCAGCTCGCCGCTGCCCAGAACGTAGGAGGTGGGCGAGCCAAAGGTAGGTGGGATCAAGGCAGCGTTCTTGCTGCGGTCGGTGTTGGCCGGTGCGCCGGTGGTCACATAGATGGTGTCATCCGAGGTGGGCCTGCCAAAGAGCGGATTGTCCGGCGCATCAAAGGAATACTCCAGCGCACTGGCGGGCAGCATGGTGGCCCCCGTCAGGCAGCAGGCGGCAAGCAGCGTGGCAAGCAGTTTCTTCATGTCATTCGTACCCCCGTTTCTTGTTGATGTAGTGTTTGTAGCCTTTCTGCCCAAAATAACCGGCGCAGCCCAGAGCACCCAACCCAAGGGGGATCAGCAGCCATTTCCAATCAAAGGAGAACGGGGCGGACTGCGTAGTGTCGATAGCGGCATCAGTGTCCTCACCGGCAGATGCGGAGTCGCCGCTGGAAAACACCGCCGTATAGGTAATCACATCGGTACTTACCCTGGTGACTTCTCCCATATAGTTTGCCGTAACCACATAGCCGGTGGCGTATTTGCTGGTGGCTGTTCCGGTATAGGTGGCGGTGGCGGTATAGCGCAGGGCCATATCATATCCATCGGTCTGGGTTGTTGCGGCCTCTTGCCACTGCACATCGGCCAGCGTCAGCGTCCGGCCACTGTCTGTAATGCTCTTGGGAATCAGGGACACATCTGCCCCGGACAGGTTGGGATAGGTGCGGGTGGCCGATACAGTACGGCTGCTGCTCTTGTAGCCTGCGGCCTCCACGGTAATGGTGGTGTGATCCAGGGAGAGAACACCCTGATAGCCGTCCTCGGTCTGTACCTCTAACTCCGGCTCCAGCATGGCAAGGATCTTGTTCATGTCCTGGGTATCGGAATCCAGGGTCAGAACCTCCGTATAGTCCTTGGTATCGCTCTCGATCTGTGCCTGCTTCAGCACATCCAGCAGCGTGTAGACCTTTCCCTCACGCTCAAAGTCCTCGGTGGGAATAGCGGAAGGATCGTCCTGGGAGGAGAGGTAATAGACCTTCTCAATGCGGGTAATCCCATTTTCCTCACTTTGCCTTACTTCGGCAGGATAGAGCGGTACCGGATCAGGCGTAGGAATCGTCATGTCGGTCACCCCCTCGGTGGCAGGGGAGGCGGTGCTATCGCTTTCCGCCCCCTGCGGCGTTTCGCTGGGAGCCGCTGCCGCAAATGCAGTGGTCATGATGCCGCAGAGCAGCAGCGTCATGGCACACAAGGTACAAAAGATACGCTTCATCGTTCCAGTCCTCCTTTTGTTTTTTTGCCGTTCTTGGCATGGTGAAAAACGGGAGCGCCCTTTTCACGCTGGGGCTGTCCCTTTTCACGCTGCGCCTGCTGCGCTTTCAGTTCTTCCAGCTTTTTGCGCACGGAGGGACGCTGTTTGGGGTCACTGGTCGTAGTCTCGGTAGCTGCTCTCGTATCTGTCCCGTATTCCCTGGATCTTTCGCCGGATGGAACACGGGACGGCTCTTTTTTTGCGGCCTCGTCCTCCTGACGAATGGGGACGGCAACACCCATGCGTTCCAGGATACGGTTGATCTGCCGTGCGTCCTTGGCCTTTGCCATGATTTCCACTGTGCCGGTCTTTTCCGCTTTGTTGATGATCGGATAGTACAGGACGCCGTACTGGGTGCTTTCCTTCTTGAACGCAGCCAAGTCCTGCTCGTTGATGGAGAAAATGGTCAGCTCCTCACGATCCTGGATCAGCCGCTTCAATGTGGTTTTACCGGCAACCTTCTGGTTATCGTTGGCAAGGGCAATCAGCAGCGCCGCCAGATTCTTGGCTCCCAGCCCTGCCAGCTTTAGGGCGCTCTCGGTAATCTGAATTCCTTCCCGTACCATCAGATCAGCGGTTTCTCCGCTGGTACTCATGTCTTACAGCCTCCTTCTGATTTTGTGATTTGTTTTCCTCGAACTCCCGTAAGTTCTGCTGAATACCGGGAACCTGCTGTTCGATTCGTTTGCAGAGTGCTCGTTCCTTCCGCAGCTGCCGTAAGGAGGCGGTCTGGCGGTCAATCTCACGGACGAGTTCTTCTTTGATATTCTCATCGGTTTCACACCTCCTTTTTGCATAGAGTGGTTGCCGGAGTTCTGTCCGCTGCTGGATCTCCTGCTCTATTTGTGCCTGACGCTCCATAAGCTGCTCCAAGGTGGAAATGCCATGCTCATGGAGATATAAAAATTGCGCCTGATAGCGTTCCAGACGGAGCACCTCACGACGCATTTCATAAGAGATTCTTTTTCGGGTCGGCCTTTTGTATCGGCGCAGCAGATAAACGTATCTAAGGTACAGCGCATAAAAGCCGGTGATCTTCTTTTTGCGGACGGTTTTCCAGGAGCCGGAGAAACGATAGCGCCGAACCGGAAGCGGTTGATAGGCTGCAACACGGCCTTCCAAAATAGCCCGCTGCTGCTCCTGGATGCGCCGCTTGATGTCCTCCACGGTGTACCCTTCACCCAGCCGATCCAGGCGGAAATTTCGCTTTGCTCCGGGTGGGCGAACAGTCAGATATTTGCGGTTGGGGTTCCGGGAAACTGTGTACCCCTTTTTCTCCAACAGGTTGAGAAAATCGGGAAAGGTAAAGCAGTCACGGATCACCAGATCGATCTCATCCCGGAGCATTTGAGAGAGCGTCGGTTTTCCCTCCTGCTGGGCCTTCCATTCGGCATAGTGTTTTCCCTTGCCTTCGGGTGACAGAACCGAAAGATTTTCAGCTTTGCACAGTTCATCTGAAGTTTTGCGAATAGTATTGTAGTAGCTTATCGGACTAGAGTGATATTTCTTCCCGTCCAAAAAAGAAACTGAATTGATAATGATATGTGAGTGAAGATGCGCCCGATCCAGATGTGTACCAATTACAACTTGATAAGCGTCTCCAAAAACTTCCCTTGCAAATGCTACACCAATTTTGTGAGCCTGCTCTGGCGTAACCTCTCCAGGGGCAAATGATTGAATAAAGTGATAACCCAGCACTCCACCCGTATTGCGAAAACGTTGCTTTACTTGCTGCATTTCACGATATGCGGTTTCTGGACTGCCGCAGTTAATTGTGGTGACAAAGAAAGATTGCTCTGTTTTCTCTGGATTTGTAATATAAGTAAGACCAGCAGCCAATGTTGTTTTTTTACTATTGGTCACATAGTTCACTCGGCTATCCAATCTGGAACGAATTGCGATCACTTTTGTAATAGCCATTTATAGCTCCAATACCTTTTCCCAAATTTGCTTTACCAAGCACTCTATCACTGCAAGTTCCTGCTGAGCAATCTCGTGTTTGCTATTTGCAATTCTGGCAATCTGATTGATATTGTTGCCAATGGCGTTCAGCTCTTTTATCAATGACGCCAGTTCTTCCGGCGGCTTAGGAGTCAGCTCTATTCCGGCAATAGCGTCTCTAATAAATCGCTCTTTTGATACTCCTGCCTTAATCGCTTCCTGATTTAAGTGTTCCCATTCTTCATCCGTGAAACGAATCACTTTTGCCTTATTCCGCTTTGCCATATCACAACCTTCCTCTCCACTTGATATGTGGGTAGGGCCAAAATTTAGGAGGGTAGATTCTACCTCGTTTCCCCACACATCCCACCCAGGGGAAGTTTGGCGAGCGAACAGTTCTATGCGAGGTAAATCACCCATGAGCGCAACAATTTTTTCCCGAGCTTCATCCGGCTTCCGGCTGTGTTCCCGGATAGGCGAAATAATAAATTGATGAACATTAGCTGCTTTCCGCTTCGGATGCCCTTTTGTGGCCAAGAGGCAAATTTCTGCATTTCCCCTTGTCCAAAAGCCCATTCCACAAAGCCAGCTATCTGACTTGCGGTTTTTCTTCAGCCAGACGAAACCTACTGTTTTATAAGAAAAGCCCCATGCCTTAATCAACTGCAAAGCACTGGGAAGTTGGGGAAATGTAGTCCATAGAAAAAGAACGCTGTCTGAGGCCGAAATCTCGGCTACTGGCAGCGCACAAAGCTCCTCTATGCTCATGGTAGGATAGTGTTTTTCTGCTGCTCCGCTTACCCCTTTTTGATTGTATCTCCACGGAGGATCAGCGTAGATAATAGAATACTTTTTTGCCATTATGTTCCTCCACACACGCTCCATGTTAAATGTGGTGTAGTTGTTGCGCTTTCGATAGCTCTACGCTTTAATTGCTTTAACATTATGATGACCGATTGACGCTGTATTCAACGGGGGTATTAGGGGGACATCCCCCTAACAAGCGCATTTTGGTATCAAAATGCTATGCTTGCAGGAACAGGCGGCAAGCCGCCTGTTCCTCAATCCACCTTCCCGAAAAAAACTACCGCTCCTCTCCGCCACGGGTTTTCACCCGCCCTGCAATTCCTTTCTGGATTTGCAAATAGTCGTTGTAATCCTTTCCCTTGGGCGGAGGATTGTCCAGCACCTGATACCCGTGCAGACATTGTTGGAGGGCTTGCGCCGCTTCCCGGCCACGCTCGTCGTTGTCCAGGCACAAAATGATTTTTTTAATGCCTGGATTGTGCTGGAGATAGGTTTCCAAAGCCAGCGGAAGTTTCAGCTCTGCGTCGGCCTTTGGATGATAAATTCCTGAGAGAGAAAGACAGTTGGCGCTTCGCCAGTTCTGCCCCTTTCGCTTGAGGATACTCAGATAGGAGAGAGCGTCAATGGCGCTTTCAAAAACGCACACACTCTCTCGGTCATTGGCTTGCAGCGGCACACAAAACGAATACCGCTTATCGCTCCCGGCCACCTCTCCAACAAAGGTTGAATGAGACAATGTACCTCGCAAAGAGGCATATTTGGCTGTGCCATTTTCAAAGCCCACAAATACGCAGTTGTGCCGTTTGGCGTCCTCGTAAAGTTGGCCCGACTTGATGCAGTGATTGATGATTTCAGCGTCAATTCCCCTGGCACGAAGATAGGCAAACACTCGTCTGGTATCGGGATTTTGTTCGGGCAGCTGGAAGTCAGGTCTGGCCTTGGGAGGCGGTTTTGATACAGGCCGGGAAGAAAGCAGCGGCTGCTCACCGAGGATCATTCCAACCGCTTCCGGCAGTTTGTAGCCACGCACTTTGACCAGATAATCCAGGGCAGTAGAACCTCCAATATTACGGCTCCACCAGCACCACTTTCCGTTAGAAATTTTCAGCGAGTCATGGCTTTTGGTGCAGTAGGTTCCGCCGCTCACATGAACCAATTCTCCAGGGTCATGACGTTGTAAGTAAGTCAGCAAATCCACTTGCCGAGCCTGCTGGATTTGTTCTTTTGTGTAGTACGGCACTCAGTTCACCTCCTGGTTTCAGATTGATTTTTGAGGGAAGAACGTGCGGCTATTTAACGCTCCCGATCATACTTGATTCGATAAGCATAATGGTCTGCGCTGTACCGCTTCAAATAGTCATTTTCCGTGGTTTGAGGGGAATCCAAATCAATGTTGGTAAGCCGGGGATCTTCCGGGCTGTCAAATAGTTTCTCAACCGGAATTACCTCGATTTTGCCTCCGATATGGAGCTGTCCTCCGAACACTCCGGCAGGAGAATGAAAGCTCCGATCTCCGCATACCCACAGAAGTTTGGTGCCCGCCGGAAGTTCTCCAACGGGCTGTTTGAGCACGATCACGGAACGAGGTTTTGCACCGGCGACTTCGTAATATCCCGCATACTCCGCTTTCTCATAAGCACGCACCATTTTGTCAAAATGGCGCTGTGGTTTGATATAAAACAAGCTCTCTTGATAGCCCATTTTGACTTCACCTACCGTTCCATTTCATGGGGCTTGATGTCCTTTGCCTGATATTCTCGATTGTGGTATGTGATTTTTTGAGGATACAAAAACTCTTTCTTAAAAAACTCCATCTGGCTCTTAGTCAGGCTCGCAAAGTGGTCGCCGTCTGTCCCGCAAATAAAGCAAGTCCCTACGATAACATCTGTGATTTGCCCGTTTCTTCTGATTACTCGATTAGCCGGGAGGTCGGTTAAATTTGCGCCTTCTCGCAACATCAGCAAACAACCTTCTGGAAGATTAGCCGAGGCTGTGCGGCCACCCACAATTTTCTCCATATCCTCCATCGTATTGTTGATTAAAACCGGACGGGCTATTTTCCCGCTTTCCAAAAGCAGCACCCAGATAGCATTTGTCATATTGTGCGTTTTCTCTGGCTCAAAATTGATTTTTGTAAACCCATATCTTTCGCAGTAATAAAAGCCAGGCTCTACGGCAGGAGAGCTAATGACCTGAACCACATCAGACATAGAAAGAGGCTGTCCAGTGTATCCTTCTGGCGGGGCCACATTGAACATATAGTAGATCCCATCCAAAGTGGGGCGCTCAACAATGCCCCTAAAAGCGCTATTGTAAAGGCTGCTCATTACCTGATCGCTTCCTTGAATTTTGGAAAGCTGATCGGATGGAATGTATGCAACCCGGTTGCGATCTCGGGAGTGATCAATCTGATAGATACAAATTTCCATAAAGCGTGGAGATGCTCTGAGTTCCCTGGTTGCACAGTCCTGGATCACGTCAATCAAATCCCCATAATTTTTATCCCTGTAATCACTGTTTTGCAATTCAGCATACACGCAGGCGAGGGGATGTTCAGTGTTCATGAGAGCCTTTGCCAACATGGGAGGCAGATGGCCTTCGCACATGGTTGCCAGGATGTCCTCACGGACGCTGTATTCGCTGGCGTGGTTCAGAATTTCTTTAGGAGTCTGGGCCAACAACCAGTGGCGGTACTCGTCTTGCTCGTCCCGCATTTTGTTATACAGATCCAAATTGATCTGCGATTCGTTCATAAAGTCACCTCCATTATCGCTCCATGTCCCTTCTCCTGGACTTACCAGCGGCCTGCTGCCTTTGCCGGATAGACTGCTCGTGCCTGCCCTTGTAGGCAGCTCGGATGTCCGCCATCAGACGGCGGCATTCCTCTGGGGGAATGGGTTCCAGTTTGTCCCTTGCGCCGGAAAAAGCCGCACGGATCTCCGGCTGTTTGACCGCCCGCACCACAGCCTCCAGGTCGTGAAGCAAATTCTCCTTCGTGTTCAGGCCATACTGGAAGATGGCCTCCAGCTCCTGGCTGTTAAATCGAGTGAGATAGCGGCTCATGAGACGGAATGCCGTTATCTTGCCACTATCATTCCGCACTGGCTCATACCGCTGGGGCGTTCTGAGATACATTCCGTCCATCCCGGCCCCACCGATGTAGAAACCGTTCTCATCCTTTTCGCTCTCCAAAAGGGCCGTACCATCCGTGAGCAAGTACCCCGCCTCCATGCGGGGCTGGATCAGACCACAGGGGACACCTATTTGCCGGATAGCAATGATCTCTGCGGGCACTTCATCCAGGGTCATGGTGTATCTGCCGTCATCCATATCCAAACCTCCTTTCGATAAGCGGCACCCATGTCACTGGGTGCCGCTCATATCTAACGCTCCACCCCACGGCTGCGGCGAGGGGCGTTCCGGTCGTTCTGTTCTTCCATTTCCTCAGCCGATGGCTCGGCCATTTCATTGTCCCGCTGATCCATGTTTAGCAGGGCGTTCAGTTCCTCCAGACGGGCGGACTTGGTGGCCAGCTCCTCCTCCTGGGCAAAGGGCTTTTCCACCTCCACCTTGGCGGTTTCCAGCTGGGCCTTGGTGTCCTCCAGGGCTTGCTCATAGTCCTTCAGACGGCTCTCCAGGCCCTCCAGGGCGTTGTCTATACGCTGGAGGTTGCCATAGGTGTCCGTGCCCAATGTGACCGTGTGGCGCAGCTCATGGCACAAGGCAAGCTGGTATTCCCGCCGGAAGGTGTCAAAGGACAACTCCATGGTGAAGCCACGGTAGGCACCAATGACAACGGCCTCCGGGCTGGTCATGGCTTTACACGCTTCTAGGATCGCTGTGCCAGCGCCCTTTTTCTCGGTATATTCTGTTCCCTGAATCACCATGGGTGAGAAACCATCCGGGTTGGGCTTTGTTTCTTCGGCCAGGTGTGCCATGTCTTTTTTATAACCGGCAATCTGCTGTTCCAAACTGGCGATGCTCTTGGGGAAGCTCTTTAGGATCTGATCCTCCAAGCTGTATTTCTGACTGAGGTGGTTGGCCTTCAGTAGCTTCAGCCGCCCCACGTCAATGTCCAGATCCATCTTCTCCTTGATGTAGGGGTTGCCGGTACACAGGGCCTTGATTTCCGCATAGCTGAGGGCCGTTTCATCAATGTCATCGGCAGAGCGGACAGGGGATTTGCTGGTCATGATCTGGCCGATGAACTTCTGCTTGCTCTCTACCAGCTGGTAGAGATAGCTGTCAAAGGTGTTCTCCGTCACATAGGTGTAGATTTCAACCTCCTTGTTCTCGTTGCCCTGGCGGATGATGCGGCCCTCCCGCTGCTGGAGATCTGCCGGACGCCAGGGGCAATCCAGATGGTGTAAGGCCACCAGCTTCTTCTGGACATTAGTTCCGGCCCCCATCTTTGCAGTGCTGCCCAGCAGTATTCGGACTTCTCCGTTACACACCTTGCCGAACAGTTCCTTTTTCTGCTGCTCGGTGTTGGCGTTGTGGATGTAGGCGATCTGCTCGGCGGGGATGCCTTTGGCAATCAGTTTGTCTCGCAGATCATCGTACACGTTGAAGCTGCCGTCGTTTTTGGGAGTGGAGAGGTCACAGAAGGCAAGCTGGGTGGACTTCCAAGCAGCGGTGCGCTGCCAGATCTCATAGATGTTGTCGGCGCAGGCGCTGACCTTGCCAGTATCGCTGTCCGGCAGCAGCGGATTAACCAGCCGCTGATCCAGCGCCAGTTTACGGCCATCGTTGGTAATCATGAGCATATTGTCCTGGCTGCTGTCCACCATCTTATTGCGGACACGCTCGGCCCGCTCACTGAGGTCTGCCACCATCTCCTTTTGATGTTCGGAGGGTTTCAGCACCACATGGTGGTAGTTGGCCTTGGGCACGGGGAGATTGAGCATATCAGCCGTTTGAATATCTGCGATTTCTTTGAACATACTCATCAATTCCGGCAAATTGTAGAACTTGGCAAACCGGGTCTTGGCCCGGTAGCCGGTGCCCTCCGGGGCCAACTCTATGGCGGTCACTGTCTCGCCAAAGGTGGAGGCCCAGGAATCAAAATGCAGAAGATCATTCCCTTGCAGGGTATCGTGCTGGAGGTATTTCTGCATGGTATACATCTCCACCATGGAGTTGGAGATAGGGGTGCCGGTGGCAAAGACCACGCCACGGCCCCCGGTCAGCTCATCCAGGTAGCGGCACTTCATGTAGAGGTCGCTGGACTTCTGTGCTTCCGTCTGGCTGATGCCGCCCACATTACGCATTTTCGTGTAAGCGGCCAAATTTTTGTAATTATGTGCCTCGTCGATGAAAAGCCTGTCCACACCCAGCTCCTCAAAGGTCACGATGTCATCTTTGCGGCTCTGGTCGTTGAGCTTATCCAGCTTGGCCTTCAAGCCCTTTTTGGTGCGTTCCATCTGCTTGATGGAGAAGTTGTCCCCGTTGCTCCGCTTCAGGTCACTGATGCCGTCTAAAACCTCCCTCAGCTGCTCCTCCAGGATAGCCCGCTGCCGCTCCAGCGACATAGGGATTTTCTCCAGCTGGGAGTGCCCGATGATGATGGCGTCGTAGTCGCCGGTGGCAATGCGCCCGCAAAACTTCTTGCGGTTTTTCGGCTCAAAGTCCTTTTTTGTGGCCACGAGAATGTTGGCAGAAGGGTAGAGCTGGAGATATTCAGCGGCCCACTGCTCAGTCAGATGGTTGGGGACGGCAATGAGAGATTTGCTGCACAGCCCTAGCCGCTTGCTCTCCTGTGCGGCGGCAACAATTTCAAACGTTTTTCCAGCCCCCACTACGTGTGCCAACAAGGTATTCCCACCGTAGAGAATGTGGGCGATGGCGTTCACTTGGTGCCGCCGCAGGGTGATTTCGGGGTTGATACCCACAAAGTTCAGGTGACTGCCATCGTACTCACGGGGCCGGATGGAGTTAAAGGTTTCATTGTAGAGCTTGCAGAGCCGTTCCCGGCGCTCCGGGTCTTTCCAGATCCAATCGGCAAAGGCTTGTTTAATCAGCTGCTGCTTGGACTGAGCGATGGCGGTTTCCTTTTTATTGAGCACCGCCGTCTTATGGCCATCAGCGTCCTCCACATAGTCGAAGATCCGCACATCTTTCAGATTGAGGGTTTCCTCGACGATCTTGTAGCCGCTGATGCGGTTGGTGCCGTAGGTGTTGTTGGCCTTGATACTGGAGCGGTCGTAGCTTTTACCCTCGATGTTCCAGTTGCCGGTCATCTTGAAGTAATGCACCTTGATGTTGAAGCGGGCATAGTTGGGGGTGTCGAACAGCTCAAACATGAACCGTGCTACATCTTCCGGCGGGAGCCAGGTGGCACCAAGGCGCACGGAGATCTCACTGGCGGTAAGATCCACCGGCTGCACGGCTTTCAGGGCCTTGGCATTGACACGGAACCGGCTGTCGGCTTCCGCAGCCTCCTCCGCCTGCCGCAGCTTCTGCCGGACATTGCCGGAAAGGTATTCGTCCGCTGTCACATAGATAGGCTTCCCCTCATCATCCACCTTGTCGGGAAGCTGAAACATCACCCCATGAAGTTCTTCCACCAGGGTTGCCTCGTCTTTTCCGGTCAGGTTGGTCATATAGGGGATGTCAATGCAGGCTTTTTCTGCCAGAGACAGGGCCAGAGCCTCCGATGCGGTGTCCACCCGGCTGACATTGACCTTTTGCTTGATGGTGCGCTTGGTAAACATATCCGCTTTGCGGATGAAGTTGCCGTCGCTGTCCGTAACCTCCAGAGAGGTCAGGAGGAAATAGGAGTTATCCGAGTGGAAGGCGGAGTTATTGGCCCGCTGGGAGATACGGCCATACCTCTCCACAAAGGTGTCATATAGGCCGTTCAGCCGCTGCTGCTCGGCGCTGATGACGTAATCCGGGTAATCCTCGGTCTGGTACTCAATGAGCTGCCGCACACAGTCCCGCAGGCCGATCAAGCCTTTGATGCGCCCCAGGGCGGTGGTGGACACCTCCACCGGATTCATGCGGCTGTTTTCTCGGTAGTAGACCTCTCCATCCACGATAGTATAGGAGAAGTTGCGCACGGTGGGGTCTGCCGGGATGGAGCGATCCTCCTCCAGCTCGTCCGCCTCCTCACGCTCATACTCCTGGATGGAGCCGCCAATGTTGCCGATGGCAGAAGTCAGCAGGTCGGAGAGTTCCTGGCCCTCGAAGGGGATACAGGCCGTCTCAGGCCCATAGGGGCCGCTGACCTCCTGCATCTCACCCAGAATCATTTCCGGGTGGTCAATGAAATACTGGTTCATCTTGAGGCCGTTTTCATTGACACCAAGATGCACCCAGTCGGGTTCAATATCTATGAGAGAATCTCTCTTTTGCAGGAACAGAATATCAGACGTGACCTCCGTGCCAGCAGCGCCCTTGAAGGTGTCATTGGGCAGGCGGATGGCACCCAGCAGGTCGGCCCGCTGAGCGATGTATTTGCGCACCGCAGGGTTTTCCTTGTCCAGGGTGCCTTTGCTGGTGATGAAGGCCACGATACCACCGGGGCGTACCTTGTCCAGGGTCTTGCCAAAGAAGTAGTCGTGGATCAGAAAGTTATGCTTGTCATAGCGCCGGTCGGCCACCTTGAAGTTGCCAAAGGGGATGTTGCCGATGGCCACATCAAAGAAGCTGTCCGGCAGGTTGGTCTTTTCGTAGCCCTGGATGGTTACAGAGGCGGTCTGGTAGAGCTGCTGGGCAATCCGTCCGCTGATCTCGTCCAGTTCAACGGCATAGCGCCTGGAGCCAGACATACGCTCCGGTATCATGCCCAGGAAGTTGCCGGTGCCGCAGGACGGCTCCAACACGTTTCCTGTCTCAAATCCCATCTGCTCCAGGGCCTGATACATGGAACGGATGACCACCGGGGGCGTGTAGAAGGCGGTCAGGGTGGATTCTCTCGCTGCCTCGTATTCCTCCGGGGAAAGCAGGTTTTTCAGCTCCAGGTAGTTGCGGTTGGTTTCTTCAAAGCAGTCCGCCAGTCCGCCCCATCCCACATACCGGGAAAGAACCTCCTGCTCCTCCGGTGTGGCCAGCCGCTCCTCGCTCTCAAGCTGCTTCAAGAGCCGGATGGCGGCGATGTTGTTCTGGTAGCGTTGGCTGGGTGTCCCAACCCCAAGGGCATCATCTGTGATGTGGTGGTCATGGCGGTCTGTTTGCTCCGGGTAGAGGACATTGGAAAGTGCTGCGGTACGGGATTTTTTGGGTTCCTTGGGCGGCTCCAGCGGGGCCGGATTTTCCAGGTAGGCCCGGATAGTGCCGATGTACTCCATTCGCAGGATGGGAAATCCCGCCGACTGCGAAAAGGTCAGGTCGGTCAACTCCACCTGATTGGTGGCAAGATCTACGCTGTGTACCCGGTATCTGCGCCCATCCTGCTCAAATTCAGTTTCACCGGGGATCAGGTTGGCCTGGGCGTATTCCTCATTGGTCAATTCGTGCTGAACCGCAGGAGCCGCCTGGGAAAGCTGGCCCTTTTCATCCAGGGCCGGGTGAAGGATAGCTTGTACCTGTTCCCGAAGGCCGGGAGTATCCTTCAGCTGCGCCTCGTTGATCCACTCATACGCCTCATCCCAAGTCTTAAAGACTGATGGGTACCCAAATTCCCCTGCGGAAAATGTGATCTCCGATCTTCCTTCCCATAGGGTGAACAGGAAACCGGCGGTTTCCATGGCCTGAACGATAATTTTCTCCCTGTCTGAGAGGGTATCAATGACGGCCTGTTTTTTTGCGGCCTGTTCCGCCTCCCACGCCTTTACCTCGGCTTCCAGGTCGGGAAGCGGCTCCGCTTGTCCCTGCTCCGGGACTAGATGCTCCAAAGCGTTTTCCCTGACCTGAGCGTGTGCTGCCGGGTCAGGGTACTCTCCGATAATGCGAAGGTAACGCTCCTCCTTCAGGTCATAGACAGCAGCACCGTCATAACGAAAGCCATCATCCTCCATGGTGCCGTCCACATACCCCTGGGCCACTCGCTCCGCTTCTTCCAGGGTCTGATAATCCAACCGCTCATCAAAGCCGTTCTCAAAGTGGTGGTAGACAGCCACCTGATACCGGGCGGCCATGCGGTCGGCGTAATCCTCGATCTGCTCCCTGGTGAGCCAGTTCGGTTTTTCGGGCAGAGCATCGTACAACTCCCGCATTTTGTGGATCTGTGCGGACACATTTCCGGCCCATAGGTGCTTCTCGTTTCGATGGCCTTCTCCCAGAAAATACTCACAGTCGGTGCGCAGCCGGTCAAGCAGGCGATAGTTGCCGCTGTAATCCCGTGTATCAGTGGGCTGTGCCTGTTCCTGGGGCATATCAGGCAGGAAATATTGTTCGTTGAGTGGATTTTCCTCCAGTTTCCGATCAAAGTCAGCACGGGGGAACTCTTGGGTGAACAGCGGAAATTCCGGGTCGTAAAGCGTGACGGTAGTTTCCCCAAGAGACTGCATCTCATAGGGTTTTGTGCCGATGTAGACCGTACTGCCCAAGGGAATCTGATACCGGCGGGGGCCGCTGAACCGCTCCATGACTGTTTCACGGCGCTCCGTTGCCCCTGCGGGCAGGGAGGAAACAAGGACATCATGGTTGCGCCGCATCCGGTTGGTGTAGTGCTCCAGCCGGTGAGCGGGAAGGCCGCACATTTCCACTCGGCCAACCCCAGGGACGGGGCGGGTGGTCAGGGTCAGTCCCAGCTCCGGCGCAAGGGCCTTGGCATCCTCTCCATACAGCTCATAGAAATCTCCCACCTGAAACAGCACCACATGGTCGGGGTATCGCTCCTTGACGGCGTTGTACTGCATGGGGGTAGGCTCCTGGCCCTCCGGCACCTTCTGGCTGACAAGCTCATCTTCATACTCCGCCATGGCCTCCGGGGAGAGGTAGCGGTCTTTGCGCACCAGATTCTCAATACGGTGAGCGACTTTCACCCAGGAGAGATTGATTTCCGGGCAGTTTCGTTTGGTGAAGCGGATACCCTTACTGTCGTAGTCCTCATGGCTGTATCCAGACCTGGACAGGGCGTGGGAATTACTGCCTGTACCGTACTCCTTCCGCAGAAAGTCCGCCTTTTCCTTGGTGTCGTGCGGCTCCTGAAAGAAGCCGTAGATCCGCTTCGGCCCGCCCTCAAAGTGGCTTCCGCCAGAAAGGGCCTCGTCAATCTCGTCCTCCGTGATAAAGGGCATGATGGCGGGCAGTTCCGTCAAGGTGGTGCTGAAGGTCTTGCGGGGCAAGTCCAGTTCCTCCAGGCGGTTCAGCACACCACGAAAATCGTGGTAGTGAAAGCGCATGATAGAGCGATCTTCCTGATAGGCGGCAAGAAATGTCCGGTATTCGTTCAGCAGAGTTTTTCGGAAGTCCGGGTCTGCCAGAAGGTCGGAAAGGCGGGGTTGATCTTTCGGAAAGTCCAGCCATTTTGCTCCGTCGGTCAGGCAGGGAAGGAAATCATTCGGGTGATCTTCCCGGTTTAGGTCACGGTACAGATAAATCAGACTTTCCGCCAAAAGGCTGCGCTCATACCCGTCGGCCTCCAACAGCTCCACGTTGCTGGCAAACTGACCGGCCTCCAGCAGCTCTCCGATGCGCTGGGCCACACTCTCCCAGGGGATGACCTGGGCGTTGGCTTCATATCTGGCCCGATCTCCATTGGCAAGGTGGATGCCGTCCTCGTCATACCATGCGGCCATGGGGCCGTGCTCCGTGGTGATGCCGTTGCCGCCGTGATAGAGGGCCTGGAGGCGGGTGATCATAAGGGGCAGGGGAATGTCCATCTGAAACAGATGGATCACCCTCATCCGCAGCTGATCCGTATTGCCGCCGTAGCGCAGGAACTGGTCAACCGCTTGCTGTCCAACAAAAAAAGCGGAGGATGTAGGCAATACATTCTCCGCTTCCGTAGGTGCGTTATGAACTTGTTCCGCTGGGGGGATTAGCTGTAAATCAGCTGCCGGAGTACCACTTCCTCCGCCGATGCCTTGAAGTTGTTCATGGCCTGTACCCACGCCATCTGATTGGTGGCCTTCATCTCCTCGTCCACCCGGTTCTGCTGTGCCAGCTCTCTCGTCAGCTGCTCTACCATCTCGGTGGCCCTCCGGTCGATGTCCATCAGGTGCCCGTCCAGCTTGCCCGCCAGCAGCAGCCGGTCGTACAGCATCGGCTTGTTCTCCTTCAGGTACGTCTTGTGTAGCATCCCGTACTTGCCCATCGGGGCTTCCTCCGTCTCTGGCAAGGTCAGGTCGGGATACAGGTACTCCCCGATCTGTGTATAGGTCAGTTCCTCGGTCATAGATTTCATTCTCCTTTCGTGCCGCCCTGGGTTGTTCTTCTGTGGCTCTATCATACACAGGGTTTCGCTGCTTGGCAAATTTTGCAGTGCGCTCCTGCTGCTGAATGGTGCGCCCAATCTCCAGCAGCACCATTTTTGAGATGGAATTGGAGGCGTTGCCCAGAACAGATACCGTTTCATAGGTAGAGAAATCGTGGATGAATTCAAAATCCGTCTCATCGAAGTAGCGGTCTGCGTCATAGCCACAGCGGGTCAGCACCGTATAAGCAAGGCTGTTTGCCAGCAAGGTTTTCAGCCGCACGGAGAGATTCAGGTCATCCAGATCTTCCAGAAAACTGTCCTCCCTGATGTTGCACAGTTCTTCCAGGTAATCGGTCAGATTGTCCTCCGCAATCGCCTGGCTCATGGAACAGATCTGTTCCTCGAAGGAGATGCCGGGTTCTCGCTCTACCTCAAAGCTGTTGCTGATAGATTCCAGCACGGCTTCCTCATAGGCGGGTTCCATCTGCCAGAGCTGCGGCTCCTGGGGGCGGTGACGCCCAGGGTGCGTGTCAGATACATCAAAGACATACTTGAGCCGGGTCTTGTGGCCGGAGTCATCCAACAGGGCAATGCCCCTGCTGCCCCGGTTTACCCAGCGATCCATCCGACTGTTCCAGAACTCAATGGTGGCACAGGCGGTGGCGTCGGGACGCTGGGCGTGGATCAGAAGCTGATCCCGGAAGGGGTACTTATAAATCCTGGCGGCAGTTTTTAAGTACCGCTGCCAGTTTCCACGCGCAGAGGCCAGTTCCAGGGTTTTCTTCTGACTGAACTCCGTGACGATTTGCAGCTTGCTCGCCATGTTTCCTCCTATCGTTCAAATTCATGCTTGTGCTTGTTCTTTTCCGGCTTGTCCTGCTGGGAAAACTGCGCCGCAAAGCTATCGGGCAGCTCCTGGAATTTTTCGGCCTCCACATAGTAGGCGGCCTGCTTGCCACTTTGATTGACCAGCAGAATGTCGCTGTCACAGAGAGAGCGGAGGGTGCTGCCTCCGGGCCGGTGCTCCATGCTGTGCTTTTTGCGAAGATCCTCCAGCGTCGTTCCAGGGCCGAGGTTGCAACGATACACACAGCGGTAATCGGCGGGCCTGATCCGCCCCTTGGCTCGGTCGTAGGCACAGCAGAAGTAGTCTGTTTTGATGACATCTTTGAGCTGGTAGAGTGCGTAGGTGTCGCAGCAGTCCTTCTCTCTCGGATGCTCAGGCAGATAGGTGTAGCCGTTACGCCACGCCATTTCCGCAAACTCCATGATGTGGAAGCCGCACTGCCCAATGTAGATGTGATAATCGTCGATGTAGGAGCACTGGTGCTTCATCTGGGTGCCGTCCGGCTTTGTCATAATGATGCTGCTGTGATTGGGCAAAAGAAAGAGCGTATTGTAGTTGCAGTCTACAAACCGCATATCCCGTACTCCATTTGGATTGGGAAAGGCGCATACGCCCGCAATGTTGATGGGTTCCTGGCTCATCGTTCATGCCCTCCTCTCGCTTTTTTCGGCGGGGTGCGGTCATGCTCCTTCATCTTTTCCTGCGCCCAATCGGGCAGTTTGGTGAGATCTGCAATCCCCAGGACATCCGAGGCATCCCACCGGCACCGCTCACCAGAAAACAGCTCCTGAAAGTACACGGCTCTGCCTCTTGCTCCTGAGCTGCACCCAAAGCCGCCGACTGCGTACCCAAGCTGGCAATCTGCCGTGCGGTACTCAGCCGCCAAGCTGGTCGGTCTGAGAATCACAAGTTTGCCCTCCAGGGATTCTTTCTCGCCACGCTCACGACAATGCTCGGCTCCTAGCACCTCAATGGGTACAGCACGCTTCTCCCGGAATTCCGCCACCGCCTTTTGCTGCTCCTGCAAACGATTCAGAAAAATTTGCATGATCTCGATATAACTGTCACCGGCAACAGCCTGGGGAAAGATTTTCTCACCCAGCAGGTTATATTGCTGATAACAGGTCATGTAGGGCGTTTCCTTGTCCCTGGGATTGTAGCCCAGAAGCATCATGCGCCCGCCCAAACGGATGGACTGGAGGATTTCGTAATCCCCCGCCATTTCGGGGACAGCCATCTTTAACGCTCCCTTCCTGTGGAATCTTTCTGTTTATGAGTTTCCCGCCGCAAATGGCGATGCAGTGCGTAAAGCATGGTAACGTGTGTTTCAAAGCATTTCATGGCTTCTGCGTACTCTGTAAAGCTCGTATGTGCAGGATTTGGCTTGTGATTTGGTTGCCAGTCCCAAACAGCATACTGGTGGGAATCCTGAGAGTGGAACCCCACTGCAATTTCACGATCTTCCATGCTCACAGATGCCATCATCGTGTAGCCTTTATATTGTTCCGTGGTATGATGGAAAGAGCCGTTCCCCAGGTACAGGGTATAGCTTCCGTTTTGCCCTTGCTGATAAGAGACGGGGATCATAAGCTCTCCTGTGACCAAGTTGGGGTGGTAGGTGTAACCCAGCCGTTCTTCCATCATCATCTTGGGCATAGAGGAAAAGTCGATGTAATAGGCATCCGCCCCCATGATGTGGTAGGTGTGAAGTTTCCCCTTCACTGGGAAATAGGTGGACAAGACGGGATGTTTGATGTGGCCGGTGATGGCAACGCTCTTTTCCTTGGATGCCCTGTCGAGATAGAACTGGGGCTGTGCGCCGGGGACATCCCAGCCGCACATGGAGCCGCAGATCATGGCTTCCAGCTGCGCCAGTGTGATCCCCATGCGGCTGTTGGTGAAGTCCGCAATGTTTTTGTTTTCCTCCCGACTGTCTGTGTTCCACTCGCTGCGGTAGTACCCACGCTCGCCTCGCTTAATCACAATCAGTTCCCCGGTGCTGGGCAGGATAGAACAGCATTGTTCCGGTAGTGCTCCGCTCATTTTGACCTCCTTTTAGGCAACAAAAAACGGCCCTACGAGCCGCTTATCACAACTTGATTTAGTTTTCCGGCTGGTGATTTTCCGGTGCCGGTTTTCCCTGACATGGGGTTCTGTGCAGTATATAACGCACTCCGCTGATATGCCCTTCCGGACTGTATTCCCGGTGCCGCTCCACATAGCCGGCTTTCTCCAGCTCACGAACGGCATTGCCAACCGCCTCGATCCCATCCCGGCTCAGTTCTGCCAAATTGCGGACAGTGAAATTCCAGGTCGGTTCCTGAAGCAGCATGATAGAGAATAAACCCTTTGCCTTCAAGGAAAGGGTTTCGTTCTCTAAATGATGCTCCCGCATAAGAATCTGATCCATCTCGTTCATATCATCGCTCCTGTTCCCGCATTTTCTTTCTCTGCCACTGATCCAGGAGCCGGATAATTACTTCTTCCATCTGCTTGGGGGTATAGCTGGGCGGGAAGTATTTTTGCAGGCGATCATTTTTTAAGGTCACTTTCCGGGCCAGGGACTTGTCCTCCCGAAGAAGCACCTCCATGACATTGGCATCCAGCTTTCCCTCCTCACTCAGTTCCTTAAGACGCTTGGCCTGTCCCAGGCTGGGAGATACCTCATCCCGTTCCATGATGACCAACAGGGCAGTTTGCTCTTTTTCGCTCAGATGGGAAATGTAGTCCGCTGCGGGCGTGACCTTCAAAATCCCGTTGTCCACCTGCTCCAGCAGGGGAGGGATCAGCTTTGTTAGATTTACATACCGCTGTATTTGGGTTGCGCTTTCGCCAACTTGCTCAGCTAAAATATCCTTCGATTTTCCACGGATAAAATGGAGTCCAACTTGGCCCCCATTTTCTTTTGAGGGTCGTCCGGCCTGTCGCTTCATGGCCTCCAACTTCAGGCTGTACGCCCTGGCCTTTTCACTGGGCAGCAAGTCCTCACGGGTGATGTTATAGTCCACCACCAGAATGTCAGCCTCATCGTCCGTGTACTCCCGGATGATAACCGGCAGGCTTTCCAGACCCACCGTCCTGGCGCAATAGTCACGGCGATGGCCGGAGATAATCTCGTAGCCGCCCTCCGTCCGGGGGCGGACGATTAGCGGTTCCGCAACCCCCACCTGCTCGATGCTGTCCATAAGCCGAACCAGATCCGGCGTGGGCCGCTTGATGGAGTATGGCTGTCTGGCATAGGGGTAGATCTCACCGACGGGTATGTTCAGGATGCGCTCGTGGGTGTCCTGCTGCCGTTCCTGCTCACTTTTGAACAGATCATCGAGTGAGGCCAGGCCCATGTTTTTGACGTTGCCTGCCAAGGTTCATCACCTCCCTGGTAAAAGATTCATATGCGCTTGCTACCCGTCCCTCCTTGTCGTGTTCAAAGATGTTTTTGTGCTCCAAGCTGATCTCAGCGGCACGGATAGAACGGGGAATTTCGCTGTGGAACACCCTGCCTCCATAGGCTACCCGGATTTGCTCAATAACGCCACGGGAAAGAGTGGTGCGGCTGTCAACCATCGTCATCAGGATGCCGCCGATCTCCAGTCCGGGATTCAGCTGACGCTTTACCCGCATTACGGTTTTAAGTAATTGCTCTAAGCCCTTGGCGGGCAGGTAGTGAGCCTGTACCGGGATGATAACGCTGTTGGCTGCTGTCAGTGCGTTGATGGTCAGCATCCCCAGGGAAGGCATACAGTCCACGATGGCATAGTCGTAGTCCCTCTGGACGGTAGAGAGATATTGCCGCAAGACCGTCTCCCGGCTCATTGTGTTGACCAGCGTTACCTCGGTGGCGGACAGCTCTATGTTGGCAGGCATCAGATCCACGCCGTCCTGATGGTGCAGAATGCCATCGTGCGGCTCAATGGGCTTATCGGTGATGATCTTCCCCATGACCGTTGCCAGGGTAGGGTTCAGCTCGTCCGGCTGCTCCCAACCGAGAAGTTGGGTGAGATTACCCTGAGCATCTGCGTCAACTAGAAGAACTTTTTTACCTTGCCGAGAAAGACCAATGGCCAAACTTGCTGCCGTGGTGGTCTTGCCGACGCCGCCTTTTTGATTGGCCAGTGCGATTGTGTGCATTTATAACACCTCCGTTTCGATTGTCAGCTTGCCCTTTTGAAGGGCAGGCTCTCTTATTCTTTTTTCGGTATGTATTCTTTCTTTACTCCAGTCAGTATCACTATACTCAGTCTTATTACCCTCGGTTTTTCCGAGGTCTTGACCTCTGATTTCCCGAGGTTTAGAGTTCTGCTTTTCGGAGGTCTTGACTTCTGTTTTTCGGAAGTCTTGACTTCTGTTTTTCCGAGGTCTTGACCTTCGATTATCCGAAGTCTTGACCTCTGTTTTTCCGAGGTCTTGATTTCGGTCTTTCCGAAGTCTGTTTTTCTCCGGCGAAGTTTTTGACGTAGATCAGGGAGGCCCGTCCTTGACCTTGCCTTACCCGCTCAATCAGACCAACTCCTTTCTTGGTGTCCAATTCGTTGAACAGCTTGATTGCCTTCTCTGTCTTGTACCCAAGCGTCTCCGCAACGTCATCCAGGGTAAATATGATATATACCCGGCCTTGCTCGTCGTGCCACCCGTTCTTCATGGACAGGCTCATGCGGTCAAGCAGGATGCCGTAGAGCAGCTTGGCATCTGTCGATATGCCAGCAAACCGGCTGTCTGTAAAGAGCAGCTTGGGGATACGGTAAAATGAAAACTGTTCTGCTTCATAACCGTAATAATAAGAAAGCTCCACGGAAGCCATAACGATCACCCCCTATCAAAAAAGGAGAGCGTATTCAAAACGCTCTCCTTGAACAAATAATATGATACTGATATATTCGATTTGAAATTCATCGCTCAAGCAAAGGTGATACCATGATTGATGCAGTGAGCGATGTGTGATACAAGGGCCAAAGCAACTTTTCCACAAGCAAAGCCAAGAACCCTTGTCCCACAATGGATTCTCGGGCTTGTCCATATAAAATTCATGGGGGCATCTCCAGCTCTGTATCATGCAGGCAACAAGATACTGGCCTCATAGAGGATGTCCAAATGCCGGTTATAGCCATCCACTCGCACTGAGCCTGACAGTAGCTTTGCACCGCCGCTACACTCGGATTTGTCGTTTGCTTCAACCGTTATTAACAATGTGGGCCACCAGGCGCAGATTGTGCTCGATCAATTTGTTGCGGGCCTCCAGATCGCCCTGAGCAGCCTGTTCCAGATACCGGCGTTCCTCTTCCGCTTTCAGCGGTCGGGGAAAGGAGCCGTTTCCCCCGCCGGACAGGCGAAGGGTAAAGAAAACCTGATTGAGCAGCAGCAGGATCCATGCAGGAATCATTTGTCACACCTCCATGGTCCCACTGTATTCCGACAATGTTTGTCCCTATACAGCAAAGCCTTGTCCCAATCTTATGATTGGGTCAGCCCCTGTATCAGCTCCTTCTGGCCGATTCCCCAGAAATGATCCTGGGAGATTTCCTCTTCCGTTCGTCCAAAATACCTCCACTGGCTCTCATCCGGGCGTCCCGCGTCCCAGGTCGTATCAAAGTAGCGGTATTCACCATCCAGCAGAGCGCAATTCCACATATGCTCCTCCCCTGCTCCGGTACCGGTGACGTTCCAGCAGGGGATGCCGGCCTCTTCACAGAGCACACGAAATGCCCAGGAAAACCCGCCGCAGATGTCCGTTCCGTTCTGCAATGGTCCGAAAGCTGTCCTGGATTCATAGGGCAACGTGTCCGGGCTCTGATAATATCGGTAGTCATACGTGGTATTTTCCACAGTAAAGCGATAAATAGCCTTAAGCTTTTCCTCATCATCCATGGTATCGGTCAGGATTGTCGCCGCAGTCTCTTTTGCGATACTCTGGATCTCCTGTATCTTCCCAACACTCTGCTCAATCGTTTCAGAATCGCTTGGAAAAGTTTGGATTGCCGTGGCGTCGCTGTTGAGCGTATACAATATATAGCCATACCCCGCCAACTGCAGGGCCCGCTGCATATCATCCACCACCAGCTCCGGGTCCCGGATCACAATAGAAATCTCTTCCTCACTAAGAGCGGCGTCCGCCGCCTTCACCAATTCCGCAAGGGTATTGATTTCCACGGCTCCCTCCGGTTTGCCGTCCGGATACCCCAGTTTATACGGCATATACGAAATCTTACAGACTGTCCCATCCACTCCTTCCGTACATTCCAGGGCGTAGGCATATTTCAGCTCCGGCCGGGCGCTCAACACCTCATTGGACGCGTTCTGGAGCAGAATGGAACGCTCCTGAAAGGGCAGGTCTTCCTGCGTAAAGCGGAAGGGCACTTCCTGCACAAATCCTTCATATGCCCGCTCCAGGATCTGAGTTGCCTTCTCCTGGGTACTCACGGGATAGATCTCATCCATTGGCTCCGGCGAGGCTGGCGCTTCACTTTGCAACGGAGTGGGGGATGGTGTCTCAATGCTGGGACTGTTGGTATCCACGGCATCTGGCTGAGCCTGTGAACAGCCGCTCAGGCACATTGCAGATAAAAGCGTCAGGACAACAGCAGTCGTACCAATTCTTTTCATGTGTATCTCCTCCTGCCAAACGCTGCATCTGACGGGAGTCCCGTCATGTCATAGACGTGCTGCTGCTGTAAAAAGTTTCTTGTCCTGCCTTGATGCACCATATCAAATCCAGGGTCACAGGGCACAGACCCGCACCTGAAGTTCGGTGACGTACTCCTCCGGGCGGTTGGTGTCATGGGCGTCGATGCGGTAGAGCTCCAGCGGCGCCCCCTCTGGTATCCGCCCAGCCTCCTGGATTCCCGTCAGCAGCGTTCCCAGATGCTCCTCCATCCGATCATATTCGCCCCGATAGTACAGCCGGGCATATTCACCTCCGGGCAGTATATCATCGTAGGGCAGTCCAGAGCTGGTGAGGAAAAAGACCCGAGAAAAATGATTGAAGATCCCTTTTTTCAGACTTTCCTCGTCCACCTGGGCCCCCATACATTGGCTGCCAATGACCTGGATGTAATCCTGATGCCGCTGCTCCAGCCGCTTGAGCTGGAAGTCCACTTCCTTCTCCAGAATAAAATCCTTTTCCAGAAAGACGTAGGGCCGCTCCGGCTCCCGGACAAGCTCTACATATCCGGCCTCCACCATGCGGTAGCGCTCCAACCGTGCTCGACGCTCTGCCGCCTCCTTCCGTGCAGCCTCCAATTCCTCCATCCGACGCTTGAGCAGCGTCTCCTCCCGGTCCAGCAGCTCCAGGGTCTCCCCTACGCTCCGCCGCTCCAGATAAGCTCCGATCTCCCGGGTGGGCAGATCCAGCTCCCGCAGTGAGCGAATGATATTCAGAGTACACACATCCTGGATACCGTACATTCGGTAACGGTTCTCTCCCCGCACCGGGTGGAGCAGCCCCTTCTCCTCATAATAGCGCAGAGTATCAGGACACAAGTCGAATAATTTGGCCAACTCATGGATCTGATAAAATTCTTTCAACTTTTTTGCCTCCCTCTCTTGACTTTCGGATGGTACGAGGGTTTATCATATCCCCAGTAAGAGGAGGTTTTACCCGTGAATCTGGTCGCCAAGTTTTTCAAGTTTACCATTCCATCCATCGTCTCTATGTGGATCTTCTCCCTGTACACCATGGTGGACGGCATTTTCGTTGCTCACGGCGTGGGCAGCCACGCTCTGGGGGCAGTGAATCTGTCCATGCCATTCGTGTCGCTCATCTTCACCATCGGCATCCTGCTGGCCACCGGCACCTCCACCGTCCTGTCCCTGGCGCTGGGACAGGGAGATGAGGAGAAAGCCCGCAACTACTTCAATCAGAACCTGGCAGTGGTCATTGTTCTGTCTCTGGTCCTGACGGCAGTCGTGCTGCTCAACCTGGAGCGCGTAGCTCTGTTCCTGGGCGCCACTGGGGACCTGCTGCCGCTGGTAAAGGAATATGTAGGTATTATCGCCTGCTTCTCCGTCTTTTTTACCGTGTCTTACAACCTTGAGGTTCAGGTGAAGGCAGACGGCGCCCCCCACGTCAGCACCATCGGCGTACTGTCCTGTGCCATTATGAATGTGGTGCTGGACTATGTGTTTGTGATGCACTTCCACTGGGGCGTGTGGGGTGCGGCTCTGGCCACCGGCTTGTCTCAGGTCACCTCCACTGTGATCTTTGTCATCTACTTCGTGCGCCACCCCAACCCTCTGCGCTTTGGCCGCTTCAAGCCCGACTTCGGTGCCTACCGCCGGATCATTCCTCTGGGCACCTCCGACGGACTGAGCGAGTTCTCCAACGGCCTGGTCATTTTTCTGTTCAATCAGACTATCCTGCAGGTGTCCGGCGAGGCCGCCCTCACCTCGTACACCATCATCAGCTATGTCAACACTCTGGTGCTCATGACCATGATCGGCACTGCCCACGGGGTCCAGCCTCTGTCCAGCTTCTATCTTGGCGCGGGACAGCGGCCCCTGTGCCACAAATTCCTGTCTTACGGCATCAAGCTGGTGGCAGTGGCAGGAGTAGGCTTCTTCATCATCTGCCAGCTGCTGGCCGGTCCCATTGTAGGCCTGTTTCTGGAGCCGGCCGATCCGCTCTTCGGATACACCGTCAATGCGCTCCGGCTCTATGCTCCCGCCTTCCTGCTTATGGGCTTCAACGTCTTGATCTCCGGCTTCTTTACCGCCATAGAGCACCCCTTCCCTGCTCTCACTATTTCCTTTGGCCGGGGCCTGGTGCTCATCTCCGGCTGCCTGGTGGTCCTGTCCAAAGTGCTGGGCGATACGGGCATCTGGCTCTCTCCCCTGTTCTCCGAGGGAATCTGCCTGCTTATTACCCTGTTCTTCCTGCTGCGGTACCTTCATAAAATCCGTCAGACCGAACCGGAACAGCAGCCCGATTTTTCTTCTGTCGCCCGCTAAAATCAACTATGAGGAAAAACGGCGCATGACAATGGTCATGCGCCGTTTGATTATGCATTCAGCAGATACTGTTCCACAGCCATACCGACGCCGCCCTCCCGGTTGGTGCCGGTGAGGTAGCGGGCGGCGGCCCTGGCCTCAGCACTGGCATTGGCCATGGCAAAGGACCAGCCCGCCCAGGCCAACAGCTCCAGGTCGTTGCCCGCGTCGCCGAAGGCCATCACCTGGTCCGGCTCCAGCCCCAGCTTTTCGCACAGGGCCTGAACCGCCGAGCCCTTGTTGACACCGGGGGCGGTAAGCTCCATATTCTCCCCGAAGGAGGTAGTCACCGCCAGGGGGCCGCAATCCTCCACCACATCCAGCAGCTCCTGCCGGCGCTCCGGGGGTACGCGGAAGATATGGATCTTCTCCACCGCCTTGCCCTCCAGGGCGGCGTTCAGATCCTCCGGGAAGTGAGAGACCGAACGCAGTACCTGAGCAAACTCCGGGGACAGGGCGCTGCCCACCACCTGCTCGGTACGGTCGGCCTGAATATAGTTTTCTCCCTCGCAGTAGACCTCAAAGGGCAGGCCCCAGTCCAGCAGCAGGGTGAGGATGGTACGGCGGGCAGCCGGGTCCATGGGCCGGCGGTAAATCCACTCCCCCGTGGCCACATCCAGCACCGCCGCGCCGTTGGACAGCACGGCGTACCGGGTAACGCCAATCTGGGCGTCCACCGCCCGCAGCAGGGACCAGGCCCGACCGCTGGCGATGGTCACCGCCGCCCCCCGCTCTGCCGCCGCCCGGAGAGCGGCCACATTTCTGGGGGGCACGGTGGCGTGGTCGTCGTCCAGCAGGGTGCCGTCCATATCCAGGCAGATCAGTCGGATGTCACTCATTTCTTCAGCTTCAGGGCCTGACGTACCTTCTCGATGATACCTTCGGTGGTGAGGCCGTAGGCCTCCAGCACCGCCTTGGCAGCGCCGGAGCGACCGAACTCATCGTTGACGCCATGACGCACCACAGGCACCGGGCAGTGCTCGGCCAGGAATTCCGCCACTGCGGAGCCCAGGCCGTTGAGGACAGTATGCTCCTCAGAGGTGACAATGCAACGGGTCTCCAGGGCAGCCTTCAGCACAATCTCGCCGTCCAGAGGCTTGATTGTGTGCATATCGATGACCCGGACGGAGATGCCCTCCTCCGCCAGCTTTTCAGCGGCAGCATAGGCCATCTGGACCATCATGCCGGTGGCAATGACGGTGACGTCGGTGCCATCCCGCAGCAGAGAGCCCTTGCCCAGCTGGAAGGAGTAGCCGGGCACCTCATCAGTGATGCTGTCTACCGCCAGGCGGCCCAGCCGCAGATAGGCCGGTCCGTCATAGTCCAGCAGAGCCTTTACCGCCAGACGCATTTCGGGGCCGTCGCAGGGAGAGACCACCATCATGTTGGGGATGGTACGCATGAGGGCGTAGTCCTCGATGCACTGATGGGTGGCGCCGTCCTCACCCACGGACAGTCCGCCGTGGGAACCCACGATCTTCACGTTGAGACGGGGATAGGCCACGGAGTTACGGACCTGCTCATAGGCTCGACCGGTGGCGAACATGGCAAAAGTATGGGTATAGGGCATTTTGCCGCAGGTAGCCAAACCGGCAGCCACGCCGGTCATGTTGGCCTCAGCAATGCCCATGTTGTAAAAACGCTCAGGGTGGGCCTTGGCAAAAAAGGCGCTCTGGGTGGAGCCGGACAGGTCGGCGTCCAGCACCACCAGGTCGGGATACTGGTCGGCCAGCTCGGCCAGGGCCTTACCATATGCCACGCGGGTGGCGATCTTTTCACTCATGGCTTACTTTCCCTCCAGTTCCGCCAGCGTCGCAGCCAGCTCCGCATGGGCCTTTTCATACTGCTCATCATTGGGCGCCTTGCCATGCCAGCCGTAGTCTCCCTCCATAAAGGAGACGCCCTTGCCCTTGATGGTCTTGGCCAGCAGCACGGTGGGCTTGCCCTTGCAGGCAGCAGCGGCGTTAAACGCCTCTTCCAGGGCGTTGAAGTCGTGGCCGTCCACATGGATCACATTCCAGTTGAAGGCCTCAAACTTCTTGTCCAGGGGCTCGGAGGGCATGACCTCAGCCGTGGGTCCGTCGATCTGCAGGCCGTTGACGTCCACAATGGCGCACAGGTTGTCCAGGTGGTACTTGGCCGCAGACATGGCGGCCTCCCACACCTGGCCTTCCTCGATCTCGCCGTCGCCCAGCAGAGCATACACACGATAGTCCTTCTGATCGGCCTTACCCGCCAGAGCCATGCCCACAGCGGCGGAGATGCCCTGACCCAAAGAGCCGGTGGACATATCCACGCCCTTAATGTGATGCATTTCGGCATGACCGGACATCTCGCCCTTGATGGAGCGGAAAAGTTTCAGATCTTCCACGGGGAAAAAGCCCTTCAGAGCCAGATTGGGATAGAGTGCGGGGGTACAGTGTCCCTTGGACAGCACGAAGCGGTCCCGGTCAGGGTCCCGGGGATTGGCGGGATCTACCCGCATCACATGACCGTACAGGGTGGTAATGATGTCCATGGAGGACAGGGAGCCGCCGATGTGGCCGGAGGCCGCGTCATGCACCATGTCCATCGCCAGCAGGCGGGCACGGGCGGCTGTGACAGCCAGTGCGTGGACCTTTGACTGTTCCATTTGATTCACCTTTCCATTCTGTGGGCCCGAAGGGCCATATTCTCTGACCTTTAGTATACATTAGAAAACCGTACGTTTCAACCATCGGTTCACACAAAAAGACAGATTGGACCCCTCCCGTCCTTGAGCGTTTGGTACTTTTATCCGCAAAAAAGCGGCAGGCACGGGACCGTGGCTCCGGTCCCGTGCCTGCCTGATGAGGGAAAGGATTTAGTAAGGGGGAAAATAAGGAACAATCATTAGTGACTGGAAGTTCCTTCAAAGAAGGTTCTGGGATTGGCCGTCAGCAGGCCGTCCACCACGGCGGGCTCCAGGCCCCGCTCCCGCAGAGCGGGCAGTACCCGACGGTGGATGAAGGTGAAGTCCTCCTCCAGATGGAGGTAATCGCTGTTTTTGGTGGTCTCCCAGCTGTCCCAGAAGGCCAGATAGGCGGCCAGATCGTGGCTGAGGAGCAGTTTGTTCCCCCAGCCCATTTCGCACAGCCGGGCAATGGTGTCCACCCGGGGCTCCAGCCCCAGGTCCCGGTCGCAGAAGCCGAAGCGGTCCATGCCCAGCCAGCAGCCCCGCTCCAGCATGGCGGTGAGGTATTCCAGCTCGGTGGTGTCGCCGCTGTGACCCAGGATCACCCGGTTTGCGGGCACGCCGCAGCTCTCGAACAGGTCCAGAATCTCCCCGCCGCTGTGGACAGAGGGATCATGGTGGCAGAAGATGGGCAGCCCGGTCTCGGCGGCCACACGGCCGGTGGCGTGGAGTACCTTGTGGAGCAGAGGCGTCACCCCGGCCCGGGCCACGCCCGCCTTCAGGATGCCCGGCTTGCTGTCGGTACCCTGAATACCGTCGGTGCAGTCGCCCATCAGCAGGTCGTAGATCTGCTCCTCGTCCCGGAAGCCCAGCCAGGGCTCCTCCTGATAGTAGAAGCCGGTGGAGGCGATGATGTTCAGTCCTGTACGGCGGGCCACATCCCGCATCAAGTGAATGTCACGGCCCAGGTTTACAGGCGTGCCGTCCACCACGGTGGCCACACCCTGCTGTGCTGCCTTGCCCAGCATTCCGCAGGACATCTCGGTAACCTTGTCCGCTTCATAGAAGCGGGAACCGAAGTTCATCCGCATGGACCAGTCGGCACAGGTCAGATGCTCGTGCATCAGCACCTGGCCCAGTTCCGACGTGTCCACCGGGCCCAGTACGCTCTGGATCTTCATATCAGTCGATCCCCAGAGCGGCGCGGACCTTCTCGCCGTCAAAGGCGGGGATGCCCAGGATCTGGCGGGCCTCGGCGGGGGTAGCGGGGGTATTGCCGAAAGCCTTGACAGCGGCCACGGCACGCTCCACCAGCATATGGTTGGTGGCCATGATCTTCTTGCCATTCTCGTCCACGCCAAAGACCACATTGTCCTCCATGCCCACACGGATGTGGCCGCCCAGGGCCAGGGCCGCGAACATGATGGGCAAATGACCCTTGCCCACACCGAAGGCGGACCAGGTGGAACCGGCGGGGATGTGATTTACCAGATAGAGCAGGTTCTCCACGGTGGCAGGCATACCGCCCAGCACGCCCAGGCAGAACTGATAGTGGCAGGGAGTGGGCAGGTGGCCCTTCTTCACAAAGTAGTCGGTAACACCCAGCATACCGGCGTCAAAGATCTCGATCTCCGGCTTGGTGCCCTTCTCCATGTACAGGTCGCCCAGCTGCTGGAGGAACTGGGGAGAGTTGATGAACACACCGCCGGGCATCCAGTTGAAGGAACCAGCGTCGTAGGAGCCCATCTCAATGCCGGGCAGCTCCTTGTGGTGCGCCATACGCTCCTCATCGGTGGCGGGATGCTGGGGAGAGGCGCCGGAGGAGGTGCAGTTGATGATGACGTCACAGTCCTTGTGGCTGCGGATCAGGCGGATGGTCTCACGGAACTTCTCCTTGTCCATAGCGCCCAGGCCGTCGTCGGCACGCATATGCAGGTGGACCACAGCGGCGCCCAGCTTCCAGGCGTCATAGGCCTCGTCGGCGATCTGCTGGGGGGCCTCGGGGATCTTGTAACCCGCGGGGGTGACCGCGCCGGTCAGCGCAGCGGTAATGATGGTCTTTGCCATTTCAGTTCCACTCCTTTTTCATGGTTCCGCGCCGGCATCCGGCACGGTTTAGGAAACAGGTATGGGAAAAAGAGGCCGGATACGGCCCCTTCTTCCCTGTTGGATTAAAATTCGTAGCCTTCCGGCTCGTTGCTGTGCTCAAAGACGAAGGGATTCTCGATCTCTCCGGCCTTGACCTTCTGCCACCACTGGTTGGCCTTCTGGGGCATGGTGCGCCAGCTCTCGGCGGTCTGGGGCTGCTCCATGTCGTGGGTGGCGTAACGCCAGTCGTTCACGCGGCTGATGTACTTCTCATCCTGCTGGGCGGAATTCTCGTCGCCCAGCTCCCCGGCGGCCACCCGCAGCAGAGAGCCATACTGCTCAGACACGGTGTGCAGCTTCAGGTCCTCCACCAGCAGCTTCTTCAGAGGACGCTTGGCCAGGTTGGACATGATGGTGCGATTCTCGTAGGGCATGGTCTTCCACATCCGGGCGATCTCCCAGGCCCGCTCCAGCACCTTACCCTTGGGCAGCACCTCGTTGACCATGCCCCAGTCCAGCATCTGCTGGGCGGTGAACTGGCGGGAGGTCATCATATAGTAGTTGCCCCGCTTGGTGCCGAAGAAGTGCTGGCACATCAGGCCCATGCCGTCGCCGGGCACCAGGCCGCCCTGAGCGTGAGGCACCTCCATCTTGGTGTCCTCGGAGCACAGGGTGATGTCGCACAGCATGGCGGAATCCCAGTGGAAGCCGGGGCCGGGGATGGCGCCGATGGTGGGCACATCCAGATCAAAGATCATGTTCTTGATCAGGTTGGTGTCGTCAAAATACTGATGCTGGAACCGCTCGGTGGGCAGCTTGGAGTAGGTCTCCCAGCCGTTGGCGTCCGACTCGATCATCCAGTTGTCGCCGATGTGGGTATAGATGATGATCTCGTTCTTATAGTCCAGGCTCAGCCAGCGGGTCAGCTGGCTCATGGCCCGGTGGGACATACCGCTGTGGTGCATGGGGCCGTCGTTGGTCTTCCAGGTGACCTGGACGATGCCGTCCTCACGCTTCAGATCGGCGAAGTCTTTAAACCACTCTTTATACTCGTCAAACTCAGGCAGCTTGACGTAATCAGCCATAGGCTTTCCCATTACAGTAACCTCCAATACTCAAATCATGCCGGGGTTTGGCTTACTTCTCGTCGGGGCGATAGGGCTTCACCGGACGGCTGGGATCGAAGGGGTTGACCTCCCGACCGGCCTCCACTTCCTTGAACCACTCGATGGGCTTGGTACGGAAGCCGGCCCAGCTCTCCCGGGTGGGAGGCTGCTGCATCCAGTCGTGGCAGTAACGCCAGTCGTTGGTCTGGCTGATGTACTTCTCGTCCTGCTGGGCGGCGTTGCGGTCGCCCATGTCGCCGGCGGCGATGCGCAGCAGAGAGCCGTACTGCTCGGACACAGTGTGCAGCTTCAGATCCTCCACCAGCAGCTTCTTCAGAGGACGCTTGGCCAGGTTGGACATGATGGTGCGGTTCTCGTAAGGCATGGTCTTGAGCATCCGGGCGATCTCCCAGGCGCGGGCCATAACCTGATCCTTGGGCACCACTTCGCTGACCATGCCCCAGTCCAGCATCTGCTGGGCAGTCCACTGACGGGCGGTCATCATGTAGTAGTTGCCCCGCTTGGTGCCGAAGTAGTGCTGAGCCATCAGGCCCATGCCGTCGCCGGGCACCAGGCCGCCGTGGGCGTGGGGCACCTCGATCCAGGTATCATCGGAGCAGATGGTGATGTCGCTGAGCATGGCGGAGTCCCAGTGGAAGCCGGGGCCAGGCAGCACACCGATGGTGGGCACATCCAGATCGAAGATCATGTTCTTGATCAGGTTGGTGTCGTCAAAATACTGGTGCTGGAACCGCTCGGTAGGCAGCTTGGAATAGGTCTCCCAGCCGTTGGGATCGGACTCGGTCATCCAGCTGTCGCCGATGTGGGTGAAGATGATGATCTCATTCTGGTTGTCCAGGGACAGGATGCGCACCAGCTGGCTGATGGCCCGGTGGGACATACCGCTGTGGTGCATGGGGCCGTCGTTGGTCTTCCAGGTCACCTGCAGGATGCCATCCTCACGGTACAGGTCCGCGAAATCCTTGAACCACTCCTTGTACTCGTCCAGCTGGGGGAGCTTCACATAATCGGCCAAAGGCTTACCCATAATCAATACCTCCATAAAATGGTCAATATAATAATTGTTGTGTCAATTTATTCCGCTTTGAAGATACCGGCCGCGCCCATGCCGCCGGCAATGCACATGGTCACCAGGGCGTACTTGCCGCCGGTGCGGTGCAGCTCAGAGATGGCCTTGCAGGACAGTACCGCGCCGGTAGCGCCCAGAGGATGGCCCAGAGCCATGGCGCCGCCGTTGGGGTTGACCTTGGCGGGATCCATGCCCAGCTCCTTGATGCAGGGGCTGACCTGAGCGGCAAAGGCCTCGTTGAGCTCGATCACGTCCATATCGTTCACGGTGAGGCCAGTATACTCCATCACCTTGGGCACGGCGTAGATGGGACCCAGACCCATATAGGCGGGGTCCAGACCGCCCACGCAGAAACCCAGGAAGGAGGCCAGAGGCTTGATGCCCAGCTCAGCGGCCTTGTCCCGGCTCATGAGCACCAGGAAGGCAGCGCCGTCGCTGGTCTGGGAAGAGGTGGCGGCGGTGACCCGGCCATTCTCCCGGAAGCAGGGCTTCATGGAAGCCATCTTCTCCATGCTGGTGTCACGGCGGATGCCCTGGTCCTTGTCAAAGACGATGGGATTGCCCTCGGCATCCACGCCGGGCAGAGGGATAATCTGATCGTCAAAGTAACCGGCGTCCTGGGCATGAGCCGCCTTCTGATGGCTGGCCAGGGCCAGAGCGTCCATCTCCTCCCGGGTGACGTTGTACTTCTCAGCCACATTCTCAGCGGTCTCGCCGTTGGAGATGTACTGATTGGGGTCGTGCTCCAGCAGCCAGGGGTTCATGTCGCCGCTGCGGTCCAGAGTCATGGGCAGAGCCGTCATGGACTCAATACCGCCGGCCACGATGCAGTCGGCCTGTCCGGCCTCAATCTGCCAGGCAGCCAGGGCCACAGCCTGGAGAGAGGAGGAGCAGAAGCGGTCCACGGTGAGGCCGCAGGCGGTGTAGGGCAGTCCGGCACGGGCGGCCACCAGGCGGGCAGGGTTGAGGCCCTGCTTGGCCTCGGGGATGGCGCAGCCCAGGATCACATCCTCCACCAGAGCGGGGTCCAGCTGGGGGATCTTCTCCATAACACCCTTCAGCACCAGGCCGCCCATGTCGATGGGATGAAGCTGACGCAGAGCGCCCTTCTTACCGGATTTAGCTACAGCGGAGCGGCCGTAGGCCACGACCACTGTTTTGCTCAGCGGTTTTGCCATATC
The DNA here is from genome assembly GCF_002159225.1 of Flavonifractor sp. An91. Taxonomy (NCBI): domain Bacteria; kingdom Bacillati; phylum Bacillota; class Clostridia; order Eubacteriales; family Oscillospiraceae; genus Flavonifractor; species Flavonifractor sp. An91. The sequence continues at coordinate 141,631 of NZ_NFHA01000003.1, forward strand.
AATCTTCCTCCATTTCAATCAGATCGGGGGCCACCAGGAGCTTGGGCTCCACAGCGGCCTGAATTTCTTCCACAGTATGACCCTTGCGGATCTCAGCCAGCACCAGGCCCTCCGGGGTCACGTTGATGACGCAGCGGTCGGTGACAATATGGTCCACGCAGCGGATGGCGGTGAGAGGCATGGTACACTGGTTCACCACCTTGGGCGCGCCGTTCTTGGCCACCAGATCCATGGCCACAATCACCTTCCGGGCGCCGTTGCACAGGTCCATGGCGCCTCCCATGCCGAAGGCCCGGCCGGGAGAGGCCCAGTTGGCCAGATCACCGTTGGCGGATACCTGAAGGCCGCCCAGCACGGTGGCAGCCAGCCGACCGGACCGGATGACACCGAAGGACATGGCCACATCGAAGGCGCTGGCGCCAGGGACAGGGATAAAGTTTACGCCGCCGGCATTGACGAACCGCTCGTTCATCATCAGGCCCTCATTCACTGTGGCGCCGATGCCGATAAAGCCATTCTCGCTCTGGAAGAGCACCCCTTCGGCGGCATAGCTGCCGCAGAGGCTGGGGATACCGATGCCCAGGTTGACCACGTCGCCGGGTTTGAAGTAGGCAGCAGCCCGCTTGGCGATAAAGTTTCTGTTGTCCATCTGCTCCCCCTCCTTACACCAGAATCATGTCCACGAACATACCAGGCACCTTTACTTCATCCGGGCCGATCTCACCCAGATCGCAGAAGTGATCGCACTCCACGATGGACAGGTCGGCGCAGGTGGCGATGACCGGGTGGGAAGCATGGCCGCTGCTGCCCCGATAGGCCAGGTTGCCCAGAGGGTCGGCCTTCCGGCAGCGAGTCAGGGCCACGTCGGCGTGGAGCGCGGTCTCCAGCAGGTACTTCTGACCATCAACCTCGATGATCTGCTTGCCCTCCTCCACCACGGTACCCAGGCCGGTCTTGGTGAGCACGCCTCCCAGGCCCATGCCGCCGCAGCGGATGCGCTCGATGAAGGTACCCATGGGGATAAGCTCGGCCTTCAGGGAGCCGTCCTGAATACGGGCGTTGGTACGGGGATTGGTCCCCACATGGGTGGTGATCATTTTGTCCACCCGCCCGGCCTCAATGATGCGGCTGATGCCCATGCCGGGGTCGCTGGAATCGATGGAATACACCGTCAGATGCTTGGCCCCGCTCTCCAGCACGCAGTCAATGAGCCGCTCCGGCATATAGTTGTTGGTCTGACCACCAATGGCGATGGTCTGGCCATCCTTGAAACTGGCGATGATCTGCTCCATGGTACGTACTTTACTTAATTCCATATCATTCTCCTTTGCGGGACACAGGTTTCAGGAATCGGGAGAGGACCAGGCCAACTGCCGCCAGCACCGCGGCAGTGACATAGGCTCCGGTATAGCTTCCCCCTCCCATAGTTTTAAAGGTAGTAGCCAGGCTGGGCCCGATGAGACTGGCCAGGCCGAACACCACATACATGACGCCGTAGTTTTCCGTGATGTACCGGGGGCCGAACATCCGGGCGGTGAGGGGTGTGAGGATGGAGGCCAGGCCGCCATAGCAGGAGGCCGCCACGCCCATCAGCACCAGCACCAACACCTCCTGCCCCACCACGGCCAGCAGGCCCATGGACAGGATGCACAGCACAAAGACCGCACCAGCGGTATTGACCAGTCCCAGCTTATCCGACAGGCTGCCCCACAGAAAGCGTCCGGCCATGTTGCAGGCGGCAAACACGCTGACGAAAAGGGCCGCTCTGGAGGAGGAATAGCCCAGGGACTGCTGGAGGATGGGAGATGCCTGGCTGATGACGATGACGCCGGCCACCAGGCCGCAGGTGAACACCACAACCATCTTCCAGAAGGTTCCGGTACGCACCATCTGGCCCCGTCTCAGGTCGGCGGCCCCTCCCTTCTCCCCCCTGCTCTTGGGCGCCATAGCGGCCTGAAAACCTTCGGGCGGATCAATCAGAAGCAGGGAGGCGACCAAAATAATTACGGCAAAGAGGATGCCCAGCACCTGAAAGGCCCGGTCCATGCCCACACCCTCCATCAGCGCCGCGGCGGTAGGGGCCCACAAAATGGCGCCTGAGCCGTAGGCGGCGGTGCCCAGTCCGGAGGCCAGTCCGGATCGGTCCGGGAAGAGGCGCACCACATAGGCCATCATGCTGGGGTAGATGAAACCTACGCCCAGTCCGGAGATCACACCGTAAAACAGATAGAGCTGCCAAATCTGGTTCATCCATCCCGTCAGCAGCAGTCCGCCGCCGAAGAGAATCGCACCTACGATCACACCGGCCCGGGTGGACATACGGCGGATCAGTCCGCCGAAGATCAGAGGCGCCATGGTGGAACACAGTACCGTAATGGTATAGGCCAGGGCCACGCCGGAGTCAGCCCAGCCGAAACGAGTCACAATGGGGTTTTGCAGCACGCTCCAGGCGTAGCCGAAGCCGGCGCAGACACAGATCACCATGGCGGAAATGAGACAGACCCAGCGCCGCCGGGTAAACGCGGTAAAATCCTTCGGGAAAGTCATGAAACCTCCTCTTACAGCTTGCGGTGGAGTTTCAGCAGCTCAATGAGCATCTGATCCCGATACTTGGCGCAGTCCTCATTGGTGTGGCCGATGTGATCGGGGAAATTGGCCATCTCCTTATCCACACCAGGCTGAGCCACCTCGGCCCAGTTGTCGGGCTGATGGGTCCAGGAGGCCATGTCAGCCAGCCAGCGGTCGCCGGAGTTGCCCAGCATCTGCACCATACCGGTGAGGCCGCCGGGGTTGCCCAGCTGCATGATCATGTTGTGGCCGAAGATGGCCCAGCGCAGGCCGGGGCCGTATACCAGGGCCTTATCTGCGTCCTCTACGGAGCACACGCCCCGCATGACCAGATCCTGCACCTCACGGTAAAGGGCCAGCTGGAGCCGGTTGGCAATAAAGCCGGGGCACTCCTTGCGCAGCAGCACCGCCTCCTTGCCGATGGACTGATAGAAGTCGTAGGCCAGCTGGAGCAGCTCCGGATCGGTCTTGTCGCCGGAGGTCAGCTCCACCAGGGGAATCAGATGAGGGGGATTGTAGGGGTGGGCACCCACGCACCGCTCCGGGTGAGCCGCCTGGGCTGCGATATCACTGACCAACAGGCCGGAGGTGGAGCTGGCATAGATGGCGTCGGCGGAAGCATACTCCTCCACCTGGGCCAGGATAGACCGCTTGATCTCCAGCCGCTCAGGGCCGCTCTCCTGGATGAACTGGGCGTTCTTCACCGCCTCTTCCATGGAGGTGGTCAGCTTCACCCGGTCGGCGATCTCCTGCCGCCGCTGGGGTGTCACTGCCTTGAACTGCTCCAGGGCATCCAGGCTCTTGTGCATCTGAGCCTGACTCTTGGCCAGCTGCTCGTCATTGATATCGTACAGAACCACATCCAGGCCCTTCATGGCAAACTGAATTGCCCAGCTGGAACCGATCACACCGCCGCCCACACAGGCCACTCGCTTGATCTCTTCCGGTTTCATATGTAAATCCAGCTCCTTTCACTGTGTAACCCGGCGGCGTGCTGGCGCCGGCGGTCCGTTGGGATCCAGGTTCGAGAATAGAGTCAGAGCCCTGGAAAGACACTCTTTCAGGGCAAGCTGACTCTGTTCCCGCGCAGGGCGTCCCGTTCTTGGACTTCAAAGCCCTGCGCCCTGCCGGGGCGTGATCCCATCCCGCCCCGGCAGAACATCTGTGGAATTATAGCGGAGGCCTGTATCCGAACGGGTTCAGGCCTCCCCTTCCCCGCTCTCAGCTGCAGTGATAGCGCAGGCTGGTGGCGGCGCGCACCATCTCGTCCCAGTTGGAAAACTGGGTGCTCTCCTTGACAAAGCTGTCCAGCAGAAGGGGCGCATAGACAATGGTATCCGCCTTCCAGTTGACCATCACCGCACTGGAGAATTTGAACCCGTCAAAGTTCTCAAAGCGGGTGTTCTGCTGCATGAATTCGTCGGTAAAGATATCCTCCAGCAGCTTCATCAGTTCCGGTGCGTCTGTCAGGGTCACATAGCCCTGATTAAGTCTTGTCTGTTCCATAGAACTTCGCAGCCTCATTCTCCACATAGCCGCGCCAAGCGGGGGCGTCGATTTCCATCCGCTCGCGGATCCAGTGCATCTGCTCGGGCTTACCGGTCATAGCCTCCTTGCGGAGGATGGACATATACAGGGAGCCCTCTCCGGGGGGGCACCCCTGGAGGAAGAAGGCGTTGGGATGATCCTTCAGATGCTTGCGGGCGCAGTTGCCGTGGAGCATAATCTTTTCATCGGGAGTATCGGGAGACAGGGTGTTCTTGCCGCCGGCCACGATGACCATATCAGTGTTCTTATCGTAGACGCCGATAGCCTTCAGGGTCTCCATGTTCAGGGTGAGCAGAGCCTGGCAGCTGGAGCAGGCACCCTCGCAGTGGACCTCATACTCAGGCCAGCGGTTGCGGATGTCCTCCAGGTAGGGAACCCACATCTTGGTGGAGCAGGCGGCCAGATCGTCGCCCACGACCTCGATCTTGTCCCGCTCGGTGGTACCCAGACCGGCCTCCTGGGCTACACGGAAGTAGTCCACGCCGTCGGGATCGATGCCAACCAGCTCGCAGGCAATACGGTCCAGAGCCACGGGGTCATAGGAGCCCATGATGCAGTCCACCTCGATGGGCACGGGAGTGTGGGGGGAGTAGCCGCTGGCGGCGTGCATCACATCCATGATGTTGATGTCGGCCCGGCAAGCCCACCACACATCCATCATAGCCATGGTCAGGTTCTGCTGGTGCATCTGCACATGGACCTGATCCTGCACCACGCCCTTAATGTTCTTCAGCGCGCCGGAGAACACCATGCTGGCGTGAGCCTTCAGGATGGGCAGGTTGATGATGTGCTCGGCCTCCAGCAGCAGGCGGGGCAGCTTCACATGGCTGATGTTGGAGCGGTAGCCGCGGACAGCCACATTGATGAGGTCCTTGTCCCGCTTGATGTCGACCAGCTCCACGCCCTCTTCCTCGGCCACCTTGGCAATGCCGCAGGCCTCATAGCACTCGATGGTGTCGCAGCCAACGGCGGCGGCCTCAGCGATGACGATGCGCTTGGGATTGGCCTTCTTGACCTCGCGGATCACGGCGCGGACGGTCTCGGGGTGAGTACACACGGCAAACTCCGGGGGAGCCGCATGACCGGCGTTGGGCTTGAGTACTACAGTAGAGTTGGGCTCGATCATCTTGGTCACGCCGCCCATCATGTCAAAGACGCGGGTAACGTTTTCCTGCACGTCCTTGCCATGGGCAAGCGCCACAGTAGAGTTCTTGCTCATAGGGTTACCTCCTTTTGTATTTGGACCGCTCACTTTTTATGGGCGGCCATGTAGTCCTGGTCATACTTGTGATCCTGCAGAGCCAGAATCAGCAGGATGGAAATAAAGGCCAGTACCGCGAAAACGATGTAAGCCACGCTCAGGCTGTTGAACAGCTGCTTGATCAGGCCATTGACAGCAAAGTTGAGCATGAAGATGATGCTGGTCAGGGGGAACACCACGCTGTTGACCTTGGCGTAGCCCACCCGGCCGAACACGGAGCCGGGAACGGAGTTCATCAGGTTGGGAGCGGCAGCACCCAGGAAGCCGATGATCACCAGGGACACCCACACCAGAGGCATGATGCCGCTGACGTTACACAGCATGGCGATGATGTACAGAACGCCGGTGAGCACGCCCGCCTTCTTGATGCCAAGTTTAAACACGATGCGGCCGAAGATCACCGAACCGATGATGCCGATCACAGCGATGGCGCTCATAACGCCGGTGGCCATACCCAGATCCATGCCCACCTCCATGTTGCGGGAAACCAGCTGGGTCATAATACCCATCTGAACCAGCATCAGCAGGCCGGTGGCAAACACACACAGCCACACTTCCTTGGTCCGCAGCAGCTTGCCGGTGGTCCAGCCCGCATCGGAAACCTCGGGGGGCTTGGTGGAGTAGTTAGCCTTGAACTCGGCCTCAGTGACGTTATCGGGATACAGGCCTCGCTCAGTGGGGGTATTGCGCAGCAGGATGGCGCCGATCACGCCCACCACCACAGCCACAATGCCGCAGATCATGGAGCTGGTGCCGATGCCCATGGCGCCCACCATCACGGTGAGCAGGGGGACAAAGAGCATGGTGCCCAGATTGGAACCCATGGCCACAACGCTCATGGCCTGGCCCTGCTTCTTGGGGAACCACATGGCCACCAGGGTACCGATGCCCACAAAGGAGCCGGCGCTCAGGCCGCCGCCCACGCAGCACATGGCGATGAGATACATGGGCACGTTCACGGCGTTACCGGCAGCGATGTGACCCAGGCCCGCCAGAATCAGGCAACCGGCAGCCACCTTACTGGGGCCGATGCGCTGATTGACCTGGCCGGCCACAATGGCCACCAGAACGCCAATCACACCGGCAATGGAGTTCATGGTAAGGATCAAACTTTGATCCACGTTCAACTTTTCCGCTACCGCGGGAGAGATCACGTTGGTGCCGTCAGCAAAAAAGCCGCCGTTGCTGAAGAAGATCAGCAAACCGAAGATCAGCAGAAACCAACCCCAGGCACCAAAGCCTCGCTTCGTTTGTTCCATACTTTCACATTCCTTTTTACACATTCCATCTGGGCAGACCGGACAGCTCCGCCTGCCCTTCCCTCTTGCGTAGCATTGCCTGACGTTCCGGATCGTCTTGGAGCGATTATCAGTATAAGCTTTACAAGCATTTTTGAAAAATATATAATGTTTACAACAGTATAAACAATTCATATACTTACCAGGAGGAAACTTGGCATGGAACTTTCACAGCTTCGGTACTTTTCTGCCGTAGCCCAGTTGGGTAATATGTCCAAAGCGGCTGAGACCATGTTTGTGTCACAGCCCAATCTGAGCACTTCCCTGTCCCGGCTGGAGGAAGAGGTAGGGGTCCCGTTGTTTGAACGCAGGCGGGGCAAGATCACCCTGAATCAGAGCGGCGAGTGTTTCCTGCGCTATGTGGATCAGGCTTTGTCTGCCCTGGAAAAGGGCATACAGGAGGTACGCAACCTTAACGCCGACCGCCCAGAACCCCTGTCTATCGCCTGTATGGTGGACGATACGATCATGCTTCAGCAGTTTCTGCTGAAAAATCCAGATATCAGTTTGAATCATCAGCGTGCCGACCTGCCCTCCGTCACCGAAATGCTGGAGCGTCAGGAAGTGGATCTGGCCCTCACCGTACTGGAACCTCCGGGAGACGATCTGGCCTTTGAACGGCTGTATGAGTGTGACTTTGTGCTGCTGCTCAACCGCGCCCATCCCCTGGCCAGCTGCCAGAGTATCAGCCGTCAGCAGCTGGCGGGCGAGCACCTGGCCATCGACGGCTCCCGCGTCAACCGGACCACCTTCTGCGCCGCTGAAGAAAAAATGGGAAACAACCCCATCATCGACTATGATGTGCGGCACCTGGAACTGCTGCTCTCCCTGGTGGAGGCAAACCGCTGCATCTCCATTGTACCGTCAGTGAAATACCGGGAACTGCGGCTGCTGGGCAAGCACAACGATGTGGTCTGCCGGCCCTACTCCGACGGCGCACCGGTGGCCTATTTCGGTATCGCCTACCACAAGCGCCGTCCGCTGAACGCTCAGGGCAAGCGCTTTCGGGACTTTGTGCGCGACTATATGCAGGGTATTGACCGGGCCTATGAGGCTCTGATGGATCAGGTCCGCTCCGAGATTGCGGACGGTGTATCCCAGAGCACCATCTGACCTGAGCGCATATAAAAAGCCCCCGCTGAGGACCATTTGAGGTCCTCAGCGGGGACTTTTTCATTCTGTTATGCTACGTTCTTTGCGATTTTCCAGCGGTTGGAACGGTAGAACCACCAGCCCACCGGCACCGAGCTGGACACCGCAATGCCGCAAGCCAGATAAACACCGTAAATGCCCATAAAATGCTCCAGAATCACCGCCAGCACCAGACGGACCACGATGCAGTTGAGGAAGGAGTTCCACATAATAAACACCGTGTGGCCCGAACCAGTGGCCAACGTGTTATAGGTGTACATACCTGCATAGAAGAGCTGGCATACAATCTCAATCCGCAGGTTGATGACGGCCCAGTGCTGAACCTCCGGGTCGGGGGTGAAGATCATCACCAGCCAGGGAGCCAGGACCTCGGCCAGCACGATGATGACTGCCGCCATACCCAGGGACAGCTTCATACAGGTCTTCATCACCTGCTCCGCCCGGTCGTACATCTTGGCGCCCAGGCACTGGGCGCACATGGTGCCGGCGCCGGTGGTGAGCGCGGACAGGAACAGCTGGCAGAAATCCCGGATTTTATTGGAGGCTCCGTTACCGGCAGACACCGCCACACCGTATTTGTTCACCAGGCTCAGCACCACCAGCCAGGAAATGCTGGCGATGGTCCACTGGAGGGCCACCGGCAGACCCAGCTTCAGGGTCATACCCACCACGCGGCGCTCCGGGCGCAGGTACTTCAGCCGCAGGCCCAGGCTGTCCCTATGGATCAGGCTGAACACCAGGGCTGTTATAAAAGACACCGCCTGACCAATTACAGTGGCCATAGCCGCGCCTGCCACACCCATCTCATAGACCGCCACAAACAGAATGTCCAGGATTACATTGAGGCTGACGGACACAATGATGCAGTACAGCGGGATGCGGGAATTTCCCACCCCCCGCAGAATGGCCGACAGTGCGTTATACCCAAAGATGAACAACAGACCGATGCCGCAGATTCCCAGGTAGGCCACCGAATCCTCCATGGCAGGGGCTTTCAGCAGCGTCAGGAAGGGCCGGCCCAACAGCAAAATCGCCACGGTAAACAAAATACCGGTGATAACGCCCACCGTGAAGGTATTACCTGCCGCTTTCTTGCGCTCCTCGTCCGCGCCGCTGCCAAAGTAGCGGCCCACCAGGATGTTGCCGCCCACCGTCAGGCCTATGGCCACCTGGGTCAGCATATTCATGATGACGCTGGAGGTGTTGATGGCGGAGATACCGTTATCTCCGATGAAATGACCGGCGATGATAATGTCCGTGATGGAATAGATGGCCTGCAGCAGGCTGGATGCCACCAGGGGCATGGCGTATCGAATCAGCTTGCGGCTGACACTCCCCTCGGTCAGATTGTTCTGAAGGGCGGGCATACCCATCCTCTCCTTTTCTCTTTCTCATACATGGTATAGTGTACCGCGCCGTCCTTCTCCCTGCAATCCCCACCTTTTGCTCAGTCACTTTCTTTTTAGTAACCAATTTCATATCAAATAAAGCGGGGCCCGCCGGAATCCGGCGGGCCCCGCTGAACTTTTATTTGCTGTGCTTTTTGGTCAGGTATTCGTGCATGGAGGCGGCAGCCTTCTTGCCAGCGCCCATGGCCAGGATCACAGTGGCTGCGCCGGTAACGGCATCGCCGCCGGCATAGACCCCTTCCCTGCTGGTAGCCATAGTCTCCTCATCCACCTGGAGACAGCCCTTCTTATTGGTCTCCAGACCGGGGGTGGTGGACCGGATCAGGGGGTTGGGGCTGGTGCCCAGGCTCATGACCACAGTGTCCACGTCCATCACGAAGTTGGAGCCCTCCACCACCTTGGGGGCACGGCGGCCGCTCTCGTCGGGAGCAGTGAGGCGCATCTTGACGCACTCCAGGCCGCCCACCTTGCCGGTGCCGTCGTCCAGTACCCGCACAGGATTGGTGAGCAGCATGAACTCGATGCCCTCCTCCTTGGCGTGGTGGACCTCCTCCTTACGGGCGGGCATCTCCTCCTCGTCCCGGCGGTAGAGCACATAGACGTGCTTGGCGCCCATGCGCTTGGCGCAGCGGGCGGCGTCCATGGCCACGTTGCCGCCACCGATGATAGCAGCGGAGCCGGAGATCTTCAGGGGGGTGTCGTATCCCTCCCGGTAGGCCTTCATCAGGTTGATACGGGTCAGGTACTCGTTGGCGGAGTACACGCCCGCCAGGGTCTCGCCCTCGATGCCCATGAACATGGGCAGGCCGGCGCCGGAGCCGATGAACACGGCCTCGTAGCCCTCCTCAAACATCTCGTCGATGTCGAAGGTCTTGCCGATGACCATGTCGGTCTCCAGATCCACACCCAGGGCGGACAGCTTGTCCACCTCATTCTGCACGATGGCCTTGGGCAGGCGGAACTCGGGGATGCCGTACACCAGCACGCCGCCGGCGGTATGGAAGGCCTCGAACATGGTGACCTGATAGCCCAGCTTGGCCAGATCGCTGGCGCAGGTCAGGCTGGCAGGACCGGAACCCACCACCGCCACCTTGATGCCGTTGCTCTGGGGCTTCTCAGGCATGGCGTTGATGTTCTCCCGGTACCAGTCGGCCACAAAGCGCTCCAGGCGGCCAATGGCCACAGGCTCACCCTTGATAGCACGGACGCAGCGGGCCTCACACTGGCTCTCCTGGGGACACACACGGCCGCTGACGCTGGGCAGGGCGTTGGTGTCGGAGATGATCTCATAGGCGGCCTTGAAGTCACCCTCGGCCACCTTGGCAATAAACTCAGGGATGCGGATATTCACCGGGCAGCCGCCCACGCAAGGCTTGTGCTTGCAGTTGAGGCAGCGACCGGCCTCCTCCATGGCCATCTCGGCAGTGTAGCCCAGAGAGACCTCCTGGAAGTTATGGTTGCGTACATTGGGGTCCTGCTCCGGCATGGGGACCTTCTTCAAACTCATATTAGGCATTGTATCAGTCTCTCCTTACTGGATCATTTCCTTGGCAAGCTGGTCCATACGGCAGGCGTGGCGCTCCTTCTCCTCCGCCTCCTGAGCACGGTAAACCGCATTGCGGTTCATCAGCTCGTCAAAATCCACCTCGTGGCCGTCAAAGTCGGGGCCGTCCACACAGGCAAACTTCATCTTGCCGCCCACGGTGACACGGCAGCCGCCGCACATACCGGTGCCGTCGATCATGATGGGGTTCAGGGAGACGATGGTCTTGATGCCGTAGGGCTCGGTGGTCTTGGACACAAACTTCATCATGGGGATGGGGCCGATGGCGATGACAGCATCATAGTGGATGCCGGAGTCAATGAGCTCCTTCAGCTTGACGGTAACGAAGCCCTGCTCGCCATAGGAGCCGTCGTCGGTCATAATGTAGCAGTGGTCGCTGACAGACTTGAACTCGTCCTCCAGAATGACAATATCCTTGGAGCGGAAGCCGGCGATCACGTCCACCTCCAGGCCCTCGGCATGGCAGGTCTTGGCCTGGGGATAGGCAATGGCGCAGCCCACGCCGCCGCCCACCACGCAGACGCGCTTGGCGCCCTCAGGCAGCTCGGTGGGCAGGCCCAGAGGACCCACAAAGTCCTGGATGTGGTCGCCCTCATTCAGGTCGGCCAGCAGCTCGGTGGTCAGGCCCACCTTCTGGAAGATGATGGTGATGGTGCCCTTCTCACGGTCATAGTCGGCAATGGTCAGGGGGATGCGCTCACCCTGCTCATCCAGCCGCAGAATGATAAACTGTCCCGCCCGCGCCTTCTTGGCGATCAGGGGGGCTTCAACCTCCAGCAAGGTAACGCTGGGGTTCAGCACCTTCTTGCGTACGATCTTTACCATAGTATTCAACCTCTTCTTCTCAATAACAATCTGCGGCACGGTTTCCCGTCACGGCCGCTTCCGCCATTTTTATGACTGCCCAGTTTAGAAAACCTTACAGCCCCAATGGTTTGCGGCCTTCCAGTCATACGGATAAACGATATCAGTTTTCCCTTACTTTGTCAAGCGGCAATCACCGCCTTTGGCACATCATCCAAAGCTTCGCCCCTGCCAAAGGGGCCACTGTACCCGAATGGCAAACATACCGTTTTCCAGTTCAGCGGTCAGTTGGCAGCCCATCTGCTCCGCCAGAGTTTTGACAATGGCCAGGCCCAGACCGGTGTTGCGGCCGGTGCGCATTTTATCGGAAGTAAAGAAGCGATCGAAGATATGGGGCAGGTCCTCCGCCGTCAGCTCATCGGTCTCGTTGGCAAAGAGGCTCACCACCTTGTCCCCCTCCTGCCAGAGCCGGACGGTCATCTTCCCCTGTCCGTGGTCCAGGGCATTGCGGATCAGATTGGTGAATACCCGCAGTACGCCGCCGTTGTCTGCCTGCACCGGCGGCAGATGCTCAGACAACTCCACCGTCATATCAAAGTGCCGGTCGGTAAAGTCGTTGTAGAAGGCGGCCAGCAAACCGGACAGGCTGGTATAGAGATTCACCGGTTCCTGCTCCAGAGGATACTCTCCCCCTTCCAGCCGGGACAGGTCATAAAAGCCGGTGATGAGACTCTGCAATGCCTTGGCCCGGCTCTCCACCACCGCAAGGTACTCCCTCCGCTCTCCCTCCGGCAGCGAAGGGTCCTCCAGCAGCTGAAGATAGCCCAGGATGGAGGTCAAAGGAGTACGCAGGTCGTGGGACACGTTGGCAATCTGCTGGCGAAGGGAGCGCTCCCGCTCCAGCCAGCGGGACTGGTCCTCCCGCCGCAGCTCCAGCAGGTGGTTGACCCCCTCCAACAGTTCCTCCGCCTCCCGGTTGGGTACCGCCATCCGCAGCCGTGCGGTGCTGTCTCCCTGGGTCAGCTCCCGCAGTTGCTCCGCCGCCTCTTTTAACGCCCGGTACTGTGTCCAAACCCACAGGCCCAGTCCGGCGCATACTGCGGCCAGCAGGATACAAAGGATGATTGTCATGGTCCCATCTCCTCTCCAGCCCAAGCGGGCGTGCCGCAGGAAGCGGCACGCCCGTGGAAAAGTTTCTTTTTACTTGATCTCCCGCCGCCGGAACCAGAGCAGGCCCAGCGCTGTGGTAAATACCAGCCAGCCTATCCCTACAGCCCAGCACCAGAACTGGTACTCCCAGGTAAGCCAGCCGGACAGAAAATCAGGCATCAGCAGGGATGCTGGCATTAAAATCGCCTGAATCAAACTGCCGACCCGGCCCTCGGTACCCATGGCCGCCAGGGCCACCAGCACAGGCTGTCCGAAGAAGCTGAGGATATAATAGAACGCCATCCATGCCGCCGTGCTGGGGATGAGCAGGGCCATCATGTGGCACAAGCTATATATCCCGCACCAGACGGGAAGGGCCCCCAGCAAAGAGAAGCCTACCACCGCCAAAGCAACCAAATCGGCCTCCCGGGAGTAGTGAGGCAGGGCCAGCCAGCCCACCAGCAGGTAGCTTCCCAACAGCAGCAGGCACAGCACCAGCCCCAGCATCAATCCGGCCAACAGCTTGCCCCAGTAGATCCGTCCCCGGCTCAGCCCGAAGGACACCTCATTTTTTAAGCTCCCCAGGGCCTTGCCGTCCACGATCTGGGTAAGCAGCGGGGCAACCAGCATCCCCAGCAGCATGGTAGTGGAGGCAGCGGAGGCCATTTGGGAAAAGTCGTCAGCCTCCAGCATCATAAAGGCGAACAGAGCGGTACACAGTCCCAGGAAAAGGGCCAGACCGTAAATTCCCTTGTGCCGGAAGGCCTTCCACAGCTCCGCCTTGATGTAGTTGAGCATATGTCTCCCTCCCGGCGCTGTCTGTCAGCGAATCTCTTTTTTCCGAAATGCCAGCAGGCCCACCAAAATGGAACCCGCCAGCACCACCATGCCAACGATCCAGCAACGGCCCACATAGTCCCACTGGAAGGCATAGAGATGCAGCTGCTCCAGCATAACGGCGGGCATAAATTGCCGGATCATTTCAAAGGTCGGATGGATGAGCAGACCGCACAGTTGGAGGATGGAGGGCACCACACCCAGCAGGGCCACCGCCACAAAGGCGGCCAAGGTGGTGTTGCGCACCAGGAAATAACAGGCCAGTACCACGCCCTGGGCTCCCAGCCACAGGGGGAGCGCACCGGCGAGGGTGTAGCCCACCAGTGCCAGACCGGTCTGGTCCAGTTCATTGTGGGGCAGCAGCACCCAGCAGCCTGCCATATAGAGGGCCACCATCACCACCGCCGCCAGCAGTGCCACCAGGGTAGCCACCGCCAGCTTGCCCAGGTAGATCCGCACCCGGGACACGCCGTAGGACACCTCATTTTTCAGAGTGTTGTGCTTATACTGCTCGGAAAAGACCATGTCGCCGGTGAGGATGGTGGCGTACAGTCCGACACTCAGCATCATGGGGATCATGATGACAGCGGAATAAAAGTCCATTTGCGTGTTGCCGTTGGACCAGGTGAACCAGAACCCCCACAGCATCAGCCCCTCCAGGGCCAGCACCACCAGCAGGGTCAGGTAGAGATACTTTCTCCGGAATACTTTATAGCATTCAGCGGCCAGATAGTTACGCATGACGGACACCTCCGATCATGGACAGGAAGTAGTCCTCCAGGTTGGCCCCCCGGCTCTCCAGGGAGCGCAGGGCTACGCCGCCCTCCACCAGCACCTTTGCCACTGTCTGTGGCTGGTCCAGGAAGCTGTACAGCCGCAGGATACCGCCGGAGAGCACCTCGTAGTCCCGGGTGCCCAGCTTCTGCTCCAGCACCAGGGAGGCGGCGGAGGGGTCCTCCACTCCTACCTCGATGCAAGCCCGGCACTTCTCCTCCAGATCCCGGGCGGTGATCTGCTCCAGCATGACCCCGTTGTCGATGAAGCCGTAGCAGGTGGCCAAGTTGGCCAGCTCCGGCAGGATGTGGCTGGAGATCAGAATGGTGGTTTGCCGCTCCCGATTGAGCTTGAGCAGCAAGTTGCGGAACTCCACAATGCCCTCCGGGTCCAGTCCGTTGATGGGCTCGTCCAGCAGCAGGAAGTCGGGCCGGTTCATCAGCGCCAGGGCCAAACCCAGCCGCTGCTTCATGCCCAGGGAAAAGTTCTTAAAGATCTTTTTCCCGGTGTTGGCCAGGTCGGTCTCCTCCAGCACCTGGTCCACCGTTCCCTTGCCGGGGATGCCACGCTGGATGCGATAGTATTCCAGGTTCTGCCGGGCGGTAAGGTAGGGGTAGAAGCTGGGAGTCTCTACCATGACCCCGGTGCGGGCACGCACCTTCATCAGGTCCTTACCCGTGGCCCCGAAGAGGGAGAGCTCCCCCGCCGTAGGCACGGTCTGGCCGGTCACCATGCGGATGATGGTGGTCTTTCCGGCGCCGTTGCGGCCTACCAGGCCATAGATCTGGCCCTTCTCCACCGTCAGCTCCGCCCGGTCCACCGCAGTGTGGGCCCCGTACCGCTTGGTCAGGCCCTTTGTGTGTAATACGGTATCTGTCATAGGGCATCAGCCTTTCTCTTGGTTTGTGATGCCAGTATACAGGCAAGTCAATAACCGGGCTTTAAGCAAAGGTGAAGAATGTTTAAAGTTGGGTGTGATCTTATAAATCGTTCAGTTTGAAGCCGATACCCCACACCGTTTTGATGTACTCCGTGGGGCTGGCCTTGGCCAGCTTGGACCGCAGATTGGAGATGTGGACGTTTACCGTATTGTCGTCCCCCATATACTCCCCGCCCCACACCTGCTGGTAGAGCTCCTCACGGGTAAAAACCTTCTTGGGATGCTCCATCAACAGGGCCAAAATGCGAAATTCCCGGGCGGTGATGGTCACCGGCTTGCCGCCGGCAGTGACGGTGACACCCTCCTTGTCCAGCACCAAGTCCCCGTGGGTAAGCACAGCCCCGCCGCTCCCCCGGTCAAACTGTTTGTACCGGCGCAGCTGGGCCTCTACCCGGGCCAGCACCTCGGCGTTGTCGAAGGGCTTGGGGATGAAGTCATCCGCCCCCAGCCGCAGCACGTTCACCCGATCCTCCAGCCCCGCCTTGGCGGAAAGGACGATGATGGGCATGGTTTTACGCCGGCGGAGCTGGGCAATGAACTCCTCCCCGGTCATACCGGGGAGCATCAGGTCCAGCAGCACCAGATCATAGTCATACTGCTCCGCCCACAAAGCGGCTTCACTTCCGGAATAGGCAGGCCGGCAGTCGTAGCCCGCCCCGGTCAGGATCTTGCACAGCAGGTTATTGATGTCCTGGTCGTCTTCCACCACCAGGATGTGGCAGGTCTCCATATATGATCTCCTCCTGGTCCCCGGTTATTTCACCCGCAGCCGCTTAGCCAGCTCGTGGTCCGGGTCCACCACGGCGGTCTGATAGGTGGTATACACCACCATACCCGGCCGGGCCCCGGCGGGCTTTTTCACATACTTTACCGGGGTGTAGTCTACCGGCACCCGGGTGCTGTCCCCCGCCTGAGAGAAGGTAGCCGCCAGAATGGCCGCCTCGGTGAGGCTCTGGGCGTCGGCCTCCCCTCCTTCCAACCACAGGATCACATGGGAGCCGTGGATCTTCTGGGTGTGGAGCCAGATATCGCTCTTATAGGCCATCTTGGTGGTGAGCTGGTCGTTCTGGCTGTTGTTCTTGCCCACAGTGATGCGTAGGCCGGTGGTGGAGCGGAACTCCATGGGCTTGCCCGCCACCCGCTTCTCCCGCTTGGCGGCAGTCTTGGCCCGGCGGAGATAGCCGGTGTCAGTGAGCTCCTGGCGGATCTCCCCCAGGTCCCGCTCCCCCTCCGCCAGGCGGATGTTTTCCAGCACGCTGTTCAGGTATTCCAGTTCTTTCTCGCCCTTCTCGATCTGGATGGTGAGCATCTCCTCCGCCTTTTTGGCCTTGTTGTAGTCCTTATAATATTTGGCGGCGTTCTGCTGAGGGGTGAGCAGTGGGTCCAGCTTAATGTCGATCTCGCCATAGTCCGGGTCATAGAAGTTCTGGGCGTGGAGTACCGCCATCCCCTTCTCCATCCGGTGGAGATTGGAGGTGATGATGTCCCCCTGCTCCCGCAGCTTTTCCCGGTCAAAGGTGGCAGTCAGCTCCTTCTCCTGGTTGGCCAGCTTGCGGGCGGTACGGTCTCGGGCGTTGGTCACCGCCTTCACCAGATCCTGGCCCCGCTGCTTGACCCGCTCCGCCGCCTCCCGGCGCTCATAGAAGCCGTCCAGCAGAGCGGAAAAGCTGTCCTGCCGGATACTCTCGGTCTCCGGCCCGTACTGGAGGATGGGCAGGAAAGAGAAATCCACCGGTTTGCCTTCCCGCACCAGCAGATAAGCTGTAAAGCTATTTTGCTGTACACTATTTCGCAGCTTGAGCAGCTCCTGAACCAGGCCCTCCTCCCCTCCGGCCCGGAACACGATTTCCCGGGCAATCAGGGGTGAAAGGCCAGTAAAGGTATCCATCAGCAGCTTTTCCGGCTCTTTTCCCATGGGATTATCTAGGGCCGCCCTCAGCCCGTCCTCATCCAGTGTAAAGGGATTCAGCTTGGCAGGCGGAGCAGGGAGCCGATAGAACAGGCCGGGCAGCACCTGGCGCTGTCCTCTGGACAGGTCGCCGTCAATGCGGCGGATACAGTCAATGATGCGCCCCTCCCCGTCCAACAGGATCAGGTTGGCGGAGCGGCCCATGGCCTCCAGCACCAGACGGCGCTCCACCCGGTCCCCCAGTTCGTCAATAGTCTCCAGCTTGAAGTCCAGGATACGCTCCAGGGGGGGCTGGTTCAGCTCCAGAATGCGGCCGCCCAGCAGGTGCTTGCGCAGCAGCATACAGAACATGGGGGGCTTGTCCGGATTCTCCCGGTTCAGGGTGGTGAGGTGGGCCCTGGGGTGGCCGGGATTGGCGGAGAGCAGCAGCTTCAGATTTTCGCCCTGCCCCCGGAGGAAGAGCACGATCTCATCCCGGGTAGGCTGATAGATCTTGTCGATCTTCCCCCCTACCACGGCCCGGCGAAGCTCCTCCGCCACGGCGGTCAGGCACAGTGCGTCTAACGGCATTCCTCTTCCTCCATCATTACAGCAAACAGTTCATTGAGCCGGTCGGTGCGACCCTGAAGCCACAGCCATCCGAACAGAGCCTCCAGGCCGGTAGCAGCCTGGTAGTCCGCCCGACTGGCATTCTGGGGCACACTGTGAGGGCTGGTATTGCGGCCCCGGCGGAACACGTCCTGCTCCGCCTCCTCCAGCAGGGGGAGGATCTTCTCCACTGCTCTGGCCTGGGCGGGAGCCGCCACATAGCGAACAGTGGCCCGATGGAGGCCCTTGGAGGTGGCCTTGCCGTGGAGACACAGCCATGAGCGCACCATCAGCTCAAACACACCGTCCCCCAGATGGGCCAGACCCAGGCTGCTGATCCCCTGGATCAGTTCCGGCTGGGCATTCAGATGAAAATAATCGGTCATAGTTCATTCCTCATTTGTAAATAGGATCTCATTTTGTCAGTATAGCGCAAACAAAGTGAAATTACAACAGATCGTCCAGCCGGGGGCAGCCGCCGGGCCGGAAGGGAAAACAGAGATAATCCCGCCCCTCCAGCGTTTCCAGCCGTGCAAAGCAAAACAGCGGCGTCAACGGAAAAGGCCGGTCTTTCCGATACAGATAGGCCAGAAGAAAGCCACGCTCGTCCCGACAGATCAGAGCCGGACCTTTGGCGGCAGCGGCCAGTAGCGGCTCCCCCATCAGCCGGCCGGGATTGTCTTCCCGCTGCCACCCTGCCGGAAGCTTCTCTGCTCCATCAAAAGAGAATGCCAGTACGGCCTGACCGCCCTCCGGCGGCCAGACACCCTGCCGCTCCAGCTCGCTGATCGTCAAGGTACGCTCCAACCGCAGGACGCCGCCCTGGGGCACAAAGGTGCCCAGCAGGGCTTTTCCTCCCCCTCCGGTAAGCCAGCACTTGTACAGTCCCTTGCCGTCGTTAGGCAACTGTGCGGCACACACCGCCCGGTTCTGCTCCTCCCGCACCGTGAGCCAACCCTGGCCCTCCCACAGTGAAAACCGCCGCTCCATACCCCGTCCCCCCTTTCTGCCATTCTATGCGCTCCGGGGACCGGACAGACGAACCGGGGGGATGCCTTGTTTGGCATCCCCCCGTTTTTTTCTATGGGTATGGACTCAGCAGCAGCTGTTTCCGCAGCCGCAGTTGTTGCCACAGCTATTACCACCGCCGCAGCAGCAGCACAGCAGGATGATGATCAGAATGATCCACAGGCAGCTACCGCCGCCAAAGCCACAGCCACAACCATTATTGCACCCCATCATAGAAGTACCTCCCGGTTTAAATGTTAGAAACCTGGAGCTGGCGGCGGAGCTTCCCGCTGTCCGGCCCGGTCTCATTCCATACTATGCCGCGCTCCGGAGGTGGTGCGTGTTGAAGGAAAAAATAGCGGGCCGCCCCGGTATAACCGGGGCGGCCCGCCGCAAAGAGAGGGTTTGCTTACTCCAGCTCAAACGCGCCGGTGTACAGCTGATAGTAGAGGCCCTGCTGAGCGATCAGGTCCTCATGGTCGCCTCGCTCCACAATACGACCGTGATCCAGCACCATAATGGCGTCGGAGTTGCGCACGGTGGACAGGCGGTGAGCAATGACAAAGACGGTGCGCCCACACATAAGGGAGTCCATGCCCTGCTGGACAATGGCCTCAGTACGGGTATCGATGGAAGAGGTTGCCTCGTCCAGGATCATCACCGGGGGATCGGCCACGGCGGCCCGGGCAATGGCAATGAGCTGCCGCTGGCCCTGGGACAGGTTGGCACCGTTGCCGGTCAGCATGGTATCGTATCCCTGAGGCAGCCGCCGGATGAAGTCATCGGCGTTGGCCAGCACAGCGGCAGCCTCCACCTCTTCATCGGTGGCGTTCAGGTTGCCGTAGCGGATGTTCTCCCGAACGGTACCGGTAAACAGGTTGGTATCCTGAAGCACGATGCCCAGAGAGCGGCGCAGATCGGGCTTCTTGATGTCGTTAATGGAGATGCCGTCATAGTGGATCTTGCCGTCGGCAATGTCATAGAAGCGGTTGATCAGGTTGGTAATGGTGGTCTTGCCTGCGCCGGTGGCGCCCACGAAGGCCAGCTTCTGGCCAGGCTTGGCAAAGAGGCTGATGTCGTGGAGGATGGTCTTGCCCTCCTCATAGGCGAAGTCCACATGGTCAAAGCGCACATCACCGGCCAGCTTCACATACTGGACGGAACCGTCCTCCTGAGGCACCTTCCAGGCCCACAGGTTGGTATGCTCGTCGGTCTCATGGAGGGTACCATCCTTGTCAAAGGCCACATTCACCAGAGTCACGGTGCCGTGGTCCTCCTCGGCAGGCTCATCCATCAGATCAAAAATACGCTGGGCGCCGGCCAGAGCCATAACCACCGAGTTGAGCTGCTGGGAGATCTGGCTGATGGGGTTGGACAAGCTCTTGGACAGCTGGAGGAAGGTAGCGATGACGCCCAGGGTGATGCCGGGGCCAATGCCGCTGAGGGCCAGAGCACCGCCGGCCATGGCGATGATGACATACTGGGCATTGCCGATATTGATCAGGATGGGCATGAGGATGTTGGCGTACTTATTGGCCTTGTCGGCGCTCTCGAAGAGGGCGTCGTTTACCTTATCAAAGCCCTCCTGGGCCTCCTCCTCATGGCAGAAAACCTTGACTACCTTCTGGCCGTTGATCATCTCTTCAATATAGCCGTTCAGATCGCCCAGCTTCACCTGCTGGCGAATGAAGTAGCGGCCGCTGCGGCCGGCCAGGAACCGGGTCACCAGCAGCATACCGATGATGCAAAGAATTACCACGCCGGTAAGCAGCAGATTGGTGAAGATCATGCCCACAAAGGCCACCACAATCATCATCAGAGAGTTGATGACCTGGGGGATACTCTGGGAAAACATCTGACGGAGGGTATCCACGTCGTTGGTGTATACACTCATCACGTCGCCGTGAGCGTGGGTATCAAAATACTTGATGGGCAGGGACTGCATATGGCTGAACAGATCGTCCCGGATCTTTTTCTGTACGCCCTGAGAAATGGTAACCATCAGACGGTTGTAGGCAAGGGCACACAGGGCACCGGCAAGATAGAGGCAGCCCATAAGAATAAGGGCATGGAGCAGGCCATCAAACACCGGGTTATCCATGGCCAGCAGATCGGTGATATACACGTCGATGAGGGAGCCCAAAAATAGCGAGCCGGACACCGAGGCGATGGCGCTGATCAGGATGCATACCAACACCAGCAGGAACCGGAACCCGTATCCCCGCTTGACGTACTGCATCAGGCGGCGTATCGTGCGGGAGCGGTTCACAGGAGGCTTCTGTCTCATATCAGGTTTCATCTTCGCCGCCTCCTTTGGTCTGGGATTCATAAATCTCGCGGTAAATTTCGCAGGTCTTAAGCAGTTCCTCATGGGTACCCATGGCGGAGATCTTGCCGCCGTCCATCACCAGGATTTTGTCGGCGTCCTCAATGGAGGAGATACGCTGGGCAATGATGAACTTGGTGGTGTCGGGGATCTCCTCCCGGAACGCCTTGCGGATCAGGGCGTCGGTCTTTGTGTCCACTGCAGAGGTGGAGTCATCCAGAATGAGGATCTTGGGCTTCTTCAGCAGAGCCCGGGCAATACACAGGCGCTGCTTCTGGCCACCGGACACGTTGGAACCGCCCTGCTCGATGTGGGTATCGTACTTGTCTGGGAACTCCTGGATAAAGGGATCAGCCTGGGCCAGCTTACACACCCGGACCATCTCTTCGTCGGTGGCCTCCTTGTTACCCCAGCGCAGATTCTCCTTAATGGTACCGGAGAAAAGCACATTCTTCTGGAGCACCATGGCCACCTGCTCACGCAGAGCCTCCATATCGTAGTCCCGCACATCCACGCCGCCTACCAGCACGCGGCCCTCAGTGGCATCGTACAGACGGGGGATCAGCTGGACCAGGGTGGTCTTGGAGGTACCGGTACCACCCAGAATGCCCACGGTCTCGCCGGACTTGATGGTGAGATTCACGTCCTTCAGACACTCCTTGGTGGGGTCCTTGGCGTAGCTGAAGCTGACGTTCTCAAAGACCACGGAACCGTCCTTCACCTCATGGATGGGATCGGGGCCGTTCTTCAGGTCGCTCTCCTCGTTGAGCAGTTCCACGATTCGCTCGGCAGAAGCCCGGGCCAGAATGATCATCATCAGCACCATGGACAGCATCATCAGGCTCATGAGGATCATCATGATGTAGCTGAACATGCTGGTCAGCTGTCCGGTGGTCAGCTCGCCGCCCACCACCAGGTTGGCGCCAATCCAGGACACAGTGAGCATACAGGCATAGACACAGATCTGCATCAGCGGCATATTGAATGCCACGATCTTTTCCGCCTTGGAGAAGTCCATATAGATCTCATTGGACACCTTGCCGAACTTCTCCTTCTCATGATCCTCCCGCACAAAGGACTTCACAACACGGATGCCCAGCAGGTTCTCCTCCACCACGTTGTTCAGCCAGTCATACTTCTTGAACACACGCTCGAAGACAGGGTGGGCCGATTTCATAACGAGCAGAATACCCGCTGCCAGAATAGGAATGACCACCAAGAAGATCAGCGCCAGCTTGGGATTGAGGGTGAAGGTAAGGAACCAGGCGCAGATCAGCATGATGGGGCAGCGCACCGCAATACGGATAATCATCATAAAGGCCATCTGCACGTTGGTCACATCAGTGGTCAGACGGGTAATGATACCGCCGGTGGAGAATTTATCGATGTTGGAAAAGGAAAACTTCTGTACGTTCTGGTACATCTCACGGCGCAGATTGCGGGAGAAGCCGGTGGAGGCCCGGGCCGCGAACCGGCCGGACAGGCCGCCCAGCAGCAGTGCCATCAATGCCATGGCTACAACCAGCAGGCCGTACTGAATGATCCGGCTCATATTGCCCGCTTTGACGCCCTCGTCCAGCAGCTTGCCGGTCATCATGGGAATCAGTACATCGAAGGCCACCTCTCCGATCACGAAGATGGGTGTAAGGATGGTAGCCGTCTTGAATTCCCCAATGCAGCTGATTAAGCCGCGTTTCTTCTTCATAGGGTTCCCTCCTTAGGATTTGCGCGTAAACCACAGTCTACGCAGGAATGACGCACTGTAAGCCGCCACACGGACGGCTTACATCAGATTCTGCTTCAGTTTTTCCACCGTGCTGAGGAATTGCTCCACCTCCGCCTGACTCAGCCCCTGGGTCAACAGGTCTTCCACACTGTTGATCCGATCGATGATCTCCTGATGGAGCGCATCCGCCTTGGCAGTGGTGGTCACCCGCTTGAGCCGGGCGTCCCGTTCCACTGACTGCCGCACGATAAAGCCTTGAGCCTCCAGCCGCTTGAGCAGCCGGGATGCCGTAGACCGCCGGATATAGAAGGCTTCCTCAATATCCTTTTGGCAGATCTCCTGGTCCCGATTATGACACAAAAAACCCAGCAGCTTCACCTGCATCTCGGTAAAATCGTCTCCTTCCGGTGTGCAGGTCATCTCCAAAACCTTTCGCCGCAGCAGATTGGACAGGGCTTTGATCTCATAGCCCACATGGCGCTCCTGCCGCATCACGTCATCTCCTTTTTCTGTACTATGTTTAGTTTAGTTTGTCTGCTAACAGTTGTCAATGCACAACATTAACAAAACACATAAGTTGATCTCCCCGTAATTCTGTTACCGAATTTGCTACGATATCCGGTATATTGTCAGACAAACATACCCGTTTGGGGAGCGCTGTACAGCAGCAAAAAAGGGCCCGCCGCATATTGCGGCAGGCCCTGATGCAGGCATTTTCAGTTTTTCTCCCTGTCGGCCTCGATCAACAGCTTGACCGCCTCGATACCAACCTCCAGAGCGGCGGACAGGTCGTGGCTCTCGGTCTGATCCAGGCCGGCGGCCTCCCGCTCCTGATTCCAGATTACATGGAAGCAGGAGCCGCACCGCACGCCCAGTGCGGCGGCGCAGCAGAACAAAGCCGCCGACTCCATCTCAGAGGCCAGCACGCCAAGGCGCTTCCAGGCCTCCCACTTATAAAGCAGTTCCTGAGCCACCGGCATCCGGGCCGGACTGTGCTGCCCATAGAAAGAGTCCTTGCACTGGACCACGCCAGCGTGCCACGGCTTCCCCAGGTTCTTGGCCGCCTGGACCAGAGCGGTCTGGACTTCATAATCGGACACAGCGGGGAATTCAATGGGCGCGTACTCCCGGCTGGTACCCTCGTGGCGCACCGCGCCGGTAGCAATCACCACATCGTCGCTTTTGACAGGCAGAGCAATACCGCCGCAGGTACCCACACGAATAAAGGTATCCGCCCCGATGTTATGTAGCTCCTCCATGGCAATCACAGCGGAGGGACCCCCGATGCCGGTGGAGCATACGCTCACCTTTTCGCCCAACAGCGTGCCGGTATAAATGGTATATTCCCGATTACTGCCGATCTTCACCGGATTATCAAAATAAGCGGCTATCTTCTCGCAGCGGCCCGGATCACCAGGCAGAAAGCAATAGCGGCCCACGTCGCCCTGCTTACATTTTATATGGAACTGCAATTCATGTTCATGCATCTCGGATACCTCCTCGGTGTCGCATACATCCCTTTCATCCCCGGATCAGACCGGGTATGGTCCACGGATTGGCGTACTGTATTATATCAGTTTCTGCTCCCCTTTGCAAGGTGCACAAATATCTCTCCTTTTTGTAACGTTTTGTTGTTGTATTTTTGTTTCATCCGTTTTAGAATAGTTCTGCTGAAGGACAGGCTGCATTTTTACCTGGTCCGGCAGACATCACGATTTAAAAGGAGGCGGCGAATGTGAAGCGGGCAGCCCTAATGACCGTACTGGCTCTGCTGTGCGGACTGGTTCTGGGTTCTATGGTGGGACTGTCTCTCTCTTCCTCTAATAACTCCACTGCTGTCTCTTCCTCCATTCCTACTGTCGCCTATAATCAGCATATCTACGCCTCCGCTGTCCCCACGGAGCCACCCCTGGATGTCAACGACAATACGCTGCTCCTGGAGCGTGCCAGTCAGGTATTGGAGGCACTCAAGCAGGAAGATTATTCCGCGCTCTCCCAGCTGGTCCATCCCAGGCGGGGGGTCACCCTGACGCCTTACTCCACCGTGGACCATTCCTGCGACAATGTACTCTCGCAAGATCAGGTGGCCGGTTTAGCGGAAGATAAACAGCTCTACACCTGGGGTCTGGCTGTGGGCTCCGGCTCCCCCATCCGCTGCACCTCCAAGGACTATTTTGCCCGCTATGTTTTTAACGCCGACTATACCGAAGCTCCCCAGATGGGGATTGATACCGTGCTAATCAGTGGAAACGCCCTGGAAAACGTGGCTGATGCCTATCCCAACGGTCGTTTTGTGGAATACCACTTCCCTGGTATCGATCCCGCGCTGGAGGGCTTTGACTGGTGCTCTCTCAAGCTGGTTTTTGAGATCTGGAACAACGACTGGTACCTGGTGGGCATCATCCACGGCGAATGGACCAGTTAATCATCCTGCCGCCGCCCAATCTGCCGGTCACAGACCGGCAGATTTTTTGTCCGGGAAATCTTTCTTTTGTTTTCCCGAAGTTTGTCGGAATGATGAAAGAATACTTGCATCTACTGACAGATTGCGTTAAGATGGAGGCTACAATCATACATCATGAATGGACCGCTCTCGCCTGATTTATATAGAGCGTCTACAAAGGGACCCTGATCCCTGAAAGGATGGATATTACTTGAAGATCATCATTGTGGGGGATGGAAAGGTTGGTTTTACACTGGCGGAACATCTGTCTCAGGAGGAGCACAACGTCACGGTAATCGACACCAATGACGACGCCCTGCGCCACGCCTCGGAATCTCTGGACGTGATGTGTGTCAAGGGCAACGGCGCCTCCATCTCCGCCCTGAAGGAATCGGGTGTTGAGTCGGCAGACGTGCTCATTGCCGCCACCAGTCTGGACGAAGTCAACATGGTCTGCTGCCTCACCGCCAAACAGCTGGGCGCCAAATTTACCATCGCTCGGGTACGCAATGTGGAATATGCCATGGAGCTGTCCCGCATGAAGCGGGAGCTGGGCATTGACCTGGCCATCAATCCCGAAAACGCCACCGCCGTGGAGATATCCCGTCTGCTTCGCTTCCCCGGCGCCGCCAACATCGAGACTTTCTGCCGGGGCCGGGTGGAGCTGATCGGCTTCCGAGTACGGGAGGGAGACTTCCTGGCCGACCAGCCTCTGTCCGCCCAGACCAGCAAAATCCGGGAGCTGCCCATGCTCCTGTGCGCGGCGGAGCGGGAAGACGGCGAGGTCATCATTCCTGACGGCACCTTTATTCCCCGGGTAGGCGACCGGCTCTATCTGGTGGGTCAGCCCGCCGGCCTGACCGCCTTCTTCCGCCTGCTGGGACGGCACATTCCCAAGCTGCATTCCGCCTTTATCATCGGCGGCGGACGCATCGCCCATTATCTGACCAGCATTCTGCTCAAGATGGGAATGCAGGTCAAGATCGTGGAGCGTAACCCGGAGCGCTGCCGTCACCTCAGCGATGTGCTTCCCCAGGCCCTTATTATTCAGGGCGACGGCACCGACCAGGAGCTGCTGGAGGAGGAAAACGCCAGCGCTTCCGATGCCTTTATTGCCCTCACCGACCGGGACGAGGACAATATCATCATCTCCCTCTACGCCATGCAGCAGGGTATCAAAAAGGTGGTGGCCAAGTCCAACCGGCAGAACTACGCCAGCATCGCCCACGCCGCCGGTCTGGACAGTGTGATCTCCCCCAAGCTCATCACCGCCAGCCACATTCTTCAGGTGGTCCGCGGAATGCAGAATTCCAAAGGCAGCGTGATGAACGCCCTGTACAAGATCTGCGACGGACACGCGGAAGCTCTGGAGTTCATCGCCAATGAGACTACCCACAATCAGGGTGTGCCGCTGAAGGATCTGCGGCTGAAAAAGGGCATCCTCATCGCCGTGCTGGTCCACCAGGGCAAGATCATCATTCCTGATGGCTCCAGTTCCATTTCCGCGGGCGATACGGTGATTCTGATCTCCCGCAACCACGGCATTCTGGACCTCAATGATATCTATGAGGACTCTCTGCTGGATCTGGGGGCGGCGCAATGAACTTCAGACTGGTATTTAAAGTAGCCGGAAAGACCCTGATGGTGGAGGCTATCACCATGCTGCTGCCGCTGCTGGTGTGTCTGATCTATCAGGAGGACCCCACCCCCTTCCTCTTCACCATACCGCTGGTCATGGTAATCGGCTTCGCACTTTCCCTTCTGCCCAGCGACGACCACTTCTTTACCCGGGAAGGCTTTTTCGCGGTGGCGCTGATCTGGCTGCTGGTAGGCGCCTTCGGCGCGCTTCCCTTCTATTTCAGCGGCTATTTCTCCTCTTACATAGACTGCTTTTTTGAAGCTGTCTCCGGCTTTACCACCACCGGTGCATCCATTCTGACCGCAGTGGAGCCGCTGCCCCGCGGCATTTTGTTCTGGCGCTCCTTCATCCACTGGCTGGGCGGTATGGGCGTGCTCATTCTTACCATCGCACTGCTGCCCAGTCTGGGGTCCCGCACTCTCCACCTGATGAGGGCCGAAAGTCCCGGCCCTGTAGTCAGCAAGCTGGTCCCCAAGAGTAGCCAGTCCTCCAAGATCCTGTACGGGATCTACTGCGGTCTGACCGCCATTGAGATCATCATTCTGAAGATCGCCGGGATGCCCTGGTATGACAGCATCGTTCACTCCTTCGCCACAGCAGGCACCGGCGGCTTTTCCACCAGAAACATCTCCATTGCCGCCTACGGCAGTCCCGCCATTGAGATCATCATTACGATCTTTATGCTGCTGTTCTCCGTGAACTTCTCCCTCTACTTCTTGCTGCTCTGCGGAAAGGTGAAGCAGGTACTGAAAAGTGACGAGTTGCGCTTCTTCCTGATCGTAGTCTTTGCCAGTATCACGCTGATCTCCATCAATATCTGGAATCTTTACCCCACCGGCGGAGAATCCATCCGCCATGCCGCCTTCCAGGTCGGTTCCATCATCTCCACCACTGGCTTCGCCAGCACGGATTTCAACCTATGGCCGGAGTTCTCCAGAACCCTGCTGGTGCTGCTCATGTTTATCGGCGCCTGCGCCGGCTCCACCGGCGGCGCTATCAAGTGTTCCCGTGTCCTGCTGCTGGGCCGTTGCATCAAGCGGGAGATCCGCCAGGTTATCCATCCCCGGGCCGTCAACGTGGTCAAACTGGACGGTCGTGTAGTGGACGAGACCGCCCTTCGTTCCGTCCAGATCTTCTTTGCTGCCTATATCTTTATCACCCTGGGCGCCACACTCTTGGTCTCTGTGGACAACAACTCCTTCGGTACCACCTTTACTGCGGTGGTCTCCTGCATCGGCAACATCGGTCCCGGTCTGGAATTGGTAGGCCCCATGGGCAACTACGCTTTCTTCTCCGGCTTCTCCAAACTGGTGCTTTCCCTGTGCATGATTGTGGGCCGCCTTGAGGTTTTGCCCATTCTGGTGCTCTTTAGCGGAAATGCATGGAAACGGTCTTAAACTGTCCATTCGTTTTTGTCCAAAGCGTCAAATCCTCGGATTTGACGCTTTCTTTTTTGAATACTCTTGCCAAACAGATGTATTTTGAGGTATTATAATGTTGTCTGTAAAACCGGAAACCCTTGCGCTACAATGGTTTCCGAATTAAAGGAGTTGGGTAAGATGATCGAAAACCTCTTTTGGCTTGGTCTAGTAGGCGCTTTTATCGCGCTAATCTTCGCCGTAGCCCAAGCAAGGAAGGTGCTAAAGTTTTCCGAAGGCACTGAACTGATGCAAAAGCTCGCCGCCTCTATCCGCAAAGGCGCTAACGCTTACCTTAAGCGCCAGTATACCACTGTCGCAAAGATCTTTATTGTAGTCTTCGTGATTTTACTTATTCTGGCAGGAGTGGGTATGCTGGATAACTGGTTTATCCCCTTCGCCTTCCTCACCGGCGGTATCTATTCCGGCCTGGCTGGTTTTATTGGCATGAAGATCGCCACCTCCGCCAACGCCCGTACCGCCAACGCCGCTCATGAAAGCCTGAACCAGGGCCTCAACGTGGCTTTCTCCTCCGGCGCCGTCATGGGCTTCACCGTGGTGGGTCTTGGCCTGCTGGACGTGTCCATCTGGTTCCACATCCTGAAGTACATTGCTCACTTTGAAGCCGCCAAGATCGCCCAGACCATGGTTATGTTCGGCATGGGCGCCTCCTTTATGGCTCTGTTCGGCCGCGTGGGCGGCGGTATCTTCACCAAGGCCGCCGACGTGGGCGCCGACCTGGTGGGTAAGGTTGAGGCCGGTATCCCCGAGGATGACCCCCGTAACCCCGCTACCATCGCCGACAACGTGGGCGACAACGTGGGCGACGTGGCCGGCATGGGTGCCGACCTGTACGAGTCCTACGTGGGTTCCATTCTGGCTACCTTCGCTCTGGGTGCTGCCGCTTATGCCAGCGACAACATGACCTGGAACGCCATACTGCTGCCCTTGGTTATCGCCGTGGTGGGCGTGATCTGCTCCGTGCTGGGCAGTTTCCTGGTCCGTACCAAGGAGAACGCCACCCAGAAGTCCCTGCTGGCCACCCTGCGTAAGGGCACCTATACCGCCGCTGTTCTGGCCGCCATCATCGCCGCCCCCATCACCTATTTTATCATGGGTTCCTGGGGCCCCTATATCGCCATTCTGGCCGGTCTGGTTGCCGGCTGCGCCATCGGCTATTTCACCGAGTACTACACCTCTGACACCTACAAGCCCACCCAGGGCCTGGCCGACTCCACTGAGACCGGCGCCGCCACCACCATCATCGGCGGTATTTCCCTGGGTATGCTCTCCACCGCCGCTCCCATCATCATCATCGGCATCGCCATCATCGTCTCCTTCCTGGCTGCCGGCGGCTCCCTGACCACTGCTGATGCCGCCCTGTATGACGCCGCCTTCTCCAAGGGTCTGTATGGCATCGGCATCGCCGCCGTGGGTATGCTGTCCACCCTGGGCATCACCCTGGCCACCGACGCCTACGGCCCCGTGGCCGACAACGCCGGCGGCATCGCCGAGATGAGTGGCTTGGGTGAGGAGGTCCGCAACCGCACCGACGCTCTGGACTCCCTGGGCAACACCACCGCCGCCACCGGCAAAGGCTTCGCCATCGGCTCCGCCGCCCTCACCGCTCTGGCTCTGCTGGTCTCCTATGTGGACGTGGTTGAAGGCAAGGTGCAGGAACTGGATCTGTCGATCACTAATCCCGCCGTGCTGGTGGGTCTGTTCGTGGGCGCCATGCTCACCTTCATCTTTGCCGCCCTCACCATGAGCGGCGTGCAGCGTGCCGCCCAGTCCATCGTGGTGGAGGTTCGCCGTCAGTTCCGTGAGATCTCCGGCATCATGGAAGGCAAGGCTGATCCCGACTACGCGTCCTGCGTGGACCTGTGCACCAAGGGCGCTCTGCATGAGATGGTTATCCCCTCCCTGCTGGCCATTATCGTCCCCGTCATCGTGGGCCTGATCCTGGGCGCTGAGGCCGTTGTGGGCCTGCTGGGCGGCGTTACCGTCACCGGCTTCGTGGTTGCCGTGTTCATGTCCAACGCCGGCGGCGCTTGGGATAACGCCAAGAAGTACATTGAGGCCGGCCACCACGGCGGCAAGGGTTCCGATTGCCACAAGGCCGCCGTGATCGGCGACACCGTGGGCGACCCCTTCAAGGACACCTCCGGCCCCTCTCTGAACATCCTGATCAAGCTGTGCTCCACCGTTTCCATCGTGTTCTCCGGCCTGATCACCACCATTCACCTGTTCTAATCCAGCATAAAAAAAGGACGCCTGACGGCGTCCTTTTTTTATGGTTTTAGCTTAGTTCAAACATACCGTTGTACAGCTGATAATATTCTCCCTGCTGAGCCAACAGGTCCTCGTGGCTGCCCCGCTCCACGATCTGACCCTGTTCCAGCACCATAATAGCGTCAGCATTACGGACCGTGGACAGCCGGTGAGCAATCACAAACACCGTCCGCCCCTCCATCAGCTGGTCCATTCCCTTTTCGATGAGGGCCTCGGTGCGGGTATCAATGCTGCTGGTTGCCTCGTCCAAAATGAGTACCGGTGGGTCAGCCACTGCCGCCCGGGCAATGGCAAGTAGCTGCCGCTGGCCCTGAGACAGATTGGCTCCGTCTGCCGTCACCATAGTGTCGTAGCCCTGGGGCAAGCGGCGGATGAAGGAATCAGCGTTGGCGATTTTGGCCGCCTTCTCCACCTCCTCCATGGTGGCATCCAGCTTGCCAAAGCGGATGTTATCGGCAATGGTACCGGTAAAGAGGTGGGTATCCTGAAGCACCATGCCCAGGGATCGCCGCAGATCATCTTTCCGGATGTCCTTCACGTCAATGCCGTCATAGGTCACCCGCCCCTTTTGTACATCGTATAAGCGGTTGATCAGATTGGTGATCGTGGTCTTGCCCGCGCCTGTAGAGCCTACAAAGGCGATCTTCTGGCCAGGCTTGGCAAAGAGGCTGATGTCTTTCAGAATGGGGTGACCGGCATCATAACCAAAGGTGACACCTTCAAAGCGGACATCCCCCCGCAAGGGCACCTCAGAGCCGTCAGGCTTGCGCCAAACCCAGCCCCCGTCACACTTTTCCAACCTCACCTGACCGTCGTCCACCTCCGGAGTCTGGTCCATAGCCTCAAAAACCCGCTCGGCGCCAGCCAGGGCAGCCAGCAGGAAGTTGGTCTGCTGGGTAAATTGGTTGATGGGCATGGCGGCCTGACGCACAAAGACCAGATAGCTGGCCAGGCTTCCCACGTCGGTCATGCCTGCCATGGCCATATAGCCTCCCAGGGCAGCCACAATGGCATAGTTAATATAGGAGATGCTCACCACCGCCGGGATCATGGTGGCTGCGTAGCTCTGAGCACCGGTACCCGCCTTGCGAAGCGCTTCGTTTTTCTCTCGAAACGTCCGCAGGTTGGCTTTTTCGTGGTTAAATACCTTGACCACCTTTTGGCCTGCCACCATCTCTTCAATATAGCCGTCCAGATCACCCAACGCCCGCTGCTGCTTGTTGTAGTAGGCCTTGCTTCGCTTTCCGCTGTAGCGGATATAGAGAAACATGACCACATAGCATACCGCTACCACCAGGGTGAGCCGCCAGTTGAGGATGAAGAGCATGGTCAGGGTACCTGCTACCTGAATGAAACTCTGGATCACCATAGCGAAGCTGTTGTTCAGGGCGTCCGAAATGGTGTCCACGTCGTTGGTGAAGTAGCTCATCACGTCGCCGTGGCGGCGGGTATCGAAGAAGCGGAGGGGCAGCTTCTGGAGATGGGCGAACAGGTCCCGGCGGATATCGTAAAGTACCTTCTGTGCCGCCTTCACCATGGTCTGGGTATAGCCCCAGGCCGCCAGGGCTCCCGCCAGATAGATGAGGGCAGTGATGGCCACCCCTCTCAGCAGGGCTTCCATCCCCCCTGTAGCCAGGTTATTGACCACCGGTCGGATCATATAGGTGCCCAGCAGGTTGGCCAGAGCACTGACAGTAACCAACACCGCTACCGCCAGCAGCAGGAACTTGTGTCTTCCCAGATAGGACAGAAGGGCGCGAATGGTGTAACCCAGGTGCTTGGGCTTTTTTGCGCTGAGCTGCCTAGCCACGGTCCTCCCCTCCTTTCATCTGGGATGCGTAAATCTCCTGGTAGATGGGATCATGCTCCAGCAGCTCCCTATGGGTGCCGGCGGCGTGAATTCTGCCGTCTTCCAGGATGACGATGAGATCGGTGTGCATCACAGAGGTGACTCGCTGGGCAATGATGATCTTGGTCACACCGGTAAGCTTGGTCAGAGCCCCCCGGATCTTGCCCTCTGTTGCAGTGTCTACCGCGCTGGTGGAGTCGTCAAAAATCAGGATCTTGGGGTTCTTCAACAGCGCCCGTGCAATACACAGCCGCTGCTTCTGGCCGCCGGAGACGTTGACGCCCCCCTGCCCCAGATCGGTATCCAGGCCGTCCGGCATTCGCTCCAGAAATTCATCGGCGCAGGCCGCCCGGCAAACCGCCCACAGAGTCTCATCGTCGGCACCCGGGTCGCCCCACTTCAGGTTCTCCCGGACAGTACCGGAGAAGAGCACATTTTTCTGGAGCACGATGCCCACCGCGTCCCGCAGAACGGTCAGATCGTAATCCTTTACATCGTGCCCACCAACCCGGACAGTACCTTCCGTGGCATCGTACAGCCGGGGAATGAGCTGTACCAGGGTAGTCTTGGCAGAGCCTGTGCCGCCCAGGATACCCACAGTCTGGCCTGCCCTGATATGCAGGTTCACCCCAGACAGAGCATACTCCCTGGCGTCGGTATGGTACTTGAAGGAAACACGCTCAAAGTCCACGCTGCCGTCGGGCACTTCCTCCACCGGCTGAGCGGGGGAAACAAGGGCCGGCTTCTCCTCCAATACCTCTGCAATGCGATGGGCACTGGCCAGAGACCGAGTGAGCAGCAGGAACACATTGGAGATCATCATGAATGAGTTCATCACCTGGAGCACATAGCTGAGAAAGCCGGTCAACTCCCCCACCTGGAGACTGCCCCCCAGGATCATGCCGCCTCCAAACCACAGAATGAGCACGATGGCAGTATACATCGTGAACTGGAAGGCTGGCAGATTAAGCACCGCAAAGTGGAAGGTCCGCTGACTGGTGGCCATCAGCTCCTCATTGACCGACTGGAACTTCTCCTCCTCATACTCCCCCCGCACAAAAGCTTTTACCGCCCGGATGGCGGTAAGTCCCTCCTGAACCACATTGTTCAGCTTATCCATGGCCTTCTGGAGTCTGCCATACATGGGCGCTACTTTACGCACCACAAAGAAGAGGATGAGTGCCAGAATGGGGGCAGTCACCACAAAAATCAAGGCCAGCCGGGCATTCATCCAGAAGGACAATCCTAATCCCATCACCAGCATCACCGGACTTCTCACCAGAGGCCGCAGTCCGCCGTTGATGGCATTTTGCAGCACCGTAACATCGGTGGTCATACGAGTCACCAGAGAGGAACTTTCAAATCGGTCCAGGTTGGAAAAGGCGTAGTCCTGCACCCGCTCATACTGGGCCTCCCGGATGCGGGCGCCCCAACCGTAGGCCGCCCGGGCGGCAAACCGAGCATACAGCAGGCCGGTGATCAAAGCCAGTACAGCACATACGCCCATCTGTACACCCTTGACCACAATATAATTCAGATCCCGGTTCTCTACTCCCACGTCAATGAGGTCGGCCATCAGCACCGGGATCACCAGCTCAAAAGCCGTCTCCACCAACACCAACAATCCGCCCAGAAACAGGTCCCGGCGGTAGGGGCCCAAATAGGACAGCAGGCGTTTCAGTTCTTTCATGACCGTCCCTCCCCTGCCGTCTTCAGATTGCGGTACGCCCGACTCAGATAGTCGGCAAACCGCTCCTGCTCTTCCGGTGTAAACCCCGCCAGCATCCGTTCCTCCATAGTACGGCAGCAGGTCCGCCAGGCATCATAGGCCGTCTGACCAGCAGGAGTGATCTCGATTCGGTCCCGGCGCTTGTCCTGCCCATCCCCGCATCGGGTCACGAAGCCGCCCTTTTCCAGGCTGTCCAGCATCCGGCATACCGCCGCCGGATCGATCTCAAAGTAGTCGGCCAGCTGACGCTGGCGGCTGGGACCATGCTGGCTGAGATAGCCCAGCAGCTTGGGCTGACCGGTTCCCAGTCCTACCTCCGCCAGGCAGGGACGCAGCGCCCCCCGCTGGGCATGAAAAGCCCGGTAGAGCAGCATATGGAATGTCTTTTCCATCCACTCACCTTCCTAATTGATATATCAATGATTGACATATCAATTATATCCCGAGATTTTACACTGTCAAGTCCAACAACGGTTGGATTCTACTTGCAACCAGCCACATAAAGTGGGATAATATTGGCAACGACATCCAAAAGGAGGCCCTCCCATGGAAGGTAAGAAAGCATACCGTCCGGAAAACCTGCACTATCTGAAAATGCTGGCCCGGCAATACCCAAATGTCCAGGCTGCCAGCACCGAGATCATCAACCTCCACGCCATTCAGAACCTGCCCAAAGGCACTGAGCACTTTATCTCCGACGTACACGGCGAGTATGAGGCCTTCCTTCACATCCTGAACTCGGCTTCCGGCGTGGTACGCGAGAAGCTGGACAGCCTGTTTGCCACCACCGTATCCAAGGCCGATCTGGACCAGCTGGCCACCCTTATCTACTATCCCCAGGAAAAACTGGAGGAGATCGAGCGGGAGACCACCGATATGCGGGAGTGGTATCGCATCACCTTCCACCGCCTGATCGAGATGTGCCGTCTGGTCAGCTCCAAATACACCCGTTCCAAGGTCCGTAAGGCTATGCCTCCTGAGTACGCCTACATCATCGACGAAATGATCCATACCCACTACGAGGACATGGACAAGCGGGACTATTACGAGAATATCATTTCCACCATCATCGACATCGACCGGGCCTCCAACTTCCTGGTGCAGCTGTGCGAGCTCATCAAGCGACTGGCGGTGGACCATCTTCATCTGGTGGGCGATATCTTTGACCGGGGTCCCCGGGCGGATATCATTCTGGACTCTCTGATGGACTACCACAGTGTAGACATCCAGTGGGGCAACCACGACGTGCTGTGGATGGGGGCCGCCTCCGGCTCCCGCACCCTGGTGGCCACCGTACTGGCCAACTCCCTGCGCTACAACAACCTGGAGGTCATCGAGACAGGCTACGGCATCTCCCTGCGGCCTCTGTCGGTCTTTGCCAACGAGGTATACAAGGACTGCGATGTCCACTGTTTTGAGGTGAAGCTGACCAACGAAGACGCCGCCCACTACACGGAAAAGGATAAGCTGCTTGCCGCCCGAATGCACAAGGCCATTACCATCATTCTCTTCAAGCTGGAGGGGCAGAAACTGCTGCGCAACCCCTGCTTTGGTATGGCGGACCGGCTGCTGCTGGACAAGATCGACTATGAGAATAAGTGCATCACCATCAATGGCACCACTTATCCCATGGAGGATACCGACTTCCCCACTGTAGACCCCAACGATCCCTATACCCTTACCGAGGAAGAGAGTACCCTCATCAATCAGCTGACCAGCTCCTTCCTCCACAGCGAAAAGCTCCAGCGGCACATTCGCTTCCTCTACTCCAAGGGCAGTCTGTACAAGGTCTACAACGGCAACCTGCTCTTCCACGGCTGCATCCCCATGACGGAGGATGGTCAGCTCCAGTCCTTTACCATCGGCGGCGTGACCCTGTCCGGCAAAGACTTTCTGGATTATGCCGATACCAACGCCCGCCGGGCCTATTACAGCAAGCCGGGCACGGAAGAACGGGAGTTCGGTATGGACTTTCTGTGGTTCCTGTGGGCAGGCCGTAACAGCCCCATCTTTGGCCGTGACCGTATGACCACCTTTGAGCGCCGGTTTATTTTGGACGAGTCCACCTGGACCGAGCCCAAAAACGCCTATTATCAGCTCTACAACGATCCGGCGGTGTGTGAGTTCCTGCTGAAGCAGTTCGGTCTGGAGGGACCTCACTGCCACATCATCAACGGGCACATCCCGGTAAAGTCCAAAAAGGGCGAGAGCCCCATGAAGGCAGGCGGCAAGCTGCTGGTTATCGACGGCGGCTTCTGCAAAGCCTATCAGAAAACCACCGGCATTGCGGGCTACACGCTGATTTACAACTCCGCCTGCTTCCGGCTGGTCTCCCACGAGCCCTTTGTTGGACGGGCCAACGCCATCCGGGAAAACCAGGACATCGCCTCTACTTCGGTGGTATTTGAGCGGTTGGAATCCCGGCTGAAAATCGCCGGGACTGACGTAGGCCGCCAGCTCCAAGAGCAGATCGACGATCTGATGGCCCTGGTACAGGCTTTCCGCAATGGTGAGATCGTGGAAGATCACAAGGAGTAGTCCCTCTCTCCACCGCCCAGTACGGGCGGCAACTGTCAAATATAACA
Source organism: Flavonifractor sp. An91 (assembly GCF_002159225.1). Classification (NCBI taxonomy): domain Bacteria; kingdom Bacillati; phylum Bacillota; class Clostridia; order Eubacteriales; family Oscillospiraceae; genus Flavonifractor; species Flavonifractor sp. An91. Next base: position 178,447 of record NZ_NFHA01000003.1, read on the forward strand.
GCACGGGCCGCTGCAAACGCAGCGGCCCGTTTTCCAATATCAATTAACCCAGTGTCATTCCCAGCGTAACGGACACGATGGCTCCGCCAACCAGTGCCACACCGCACAAAGGCACATAAATAAACTTACCAATGGGGTGGAACCAGCCGCCCACAGGCTTATGGGAACCCTGGCTGACGGCATCTACAGCCGTCTTTTTCTTCATCACCCAGAAGAACATGATCCCGGCCAGCATGGCGCCAAGCGGGCAGATGTAGATGGATACCACGTCCATCCACTGAGAGGTCCAGGGCTGGATGAGCAAAGCCACCACCAGTCCGACGGCATGAATGGCGACAACAGATACCACACGATTGAACTTCAGCTTCTCCTGCAAGAAAGCCACGGGGGTCTCATACAGGTTAATGATGGAGGTGGTACCGGCAAAGAGGACAGCAACAAAGAAGAAGGCCCCCACCACCCAGCCAATACCGCCCATACCGTTAAACACGCTGGGGAGCGCCACAAACATCAGACCGGGGCCCTTGGTCGTCAGCTCACCACCGGTGGTAGCCATAGCGGGGATGATTACGAACATCGCCACCAAAGCTGCCAAAGTATCAAACACAGCCACATTACGGGCAGATGCGCCTATGGCCACGTCCTTACCCAGATAGGAGCCGTAGATGACCGAGCCGTTGCCGGCCACAGACAGGGAGAAAAATGCCTGGCCAAAGGCAAACAGCCAAACCTTCCAGTCCAGCAGCCCCCGGGGGTTCAGGCTGAAGATGAACTTATATCCATCGCCAGCGCCCGACAGAGTGGCGATATACACCGCCATGACCAAAAACAGGCCAAACAACAGAGGGATCATGATCTTACAGGCCCTTTCAATGCCGCCGGATACACCCAGCGCCATGATGACCACAGAAACCACGATAGCTACAATAATCCAGAAGCCGTTGCCAATGCCAAATATACCGTTCTGAAGCATCATGCTGACACCTTCGCCAAGGGTCTTGGTTTCAGGGGCAGCGGCACTAAAGGTTCCGCCAATAGCGGCAGTATCCTGGCCCAGAGCAAATAGCTCACCGGTAATAGCCATCTTGGTATACTTAAAGATCCAGCCCATAACCACCGTATAACCGATAGCCAGGCCCATGGACCCAACTACAGGAAGGATACCGATGGCCTCTCCCACACGACGTTTGCCGCCCCGGGTTTCCACTGCTTTTCCGAAAGAACCCACAGGCCCTGCGCCGCCCCAACGGCCCAGGGCAAATTCCTCCATCACGCCGGAAGCTCCAATAAGCAGCACAAACAGAAAATACGGCAGCAGGAATGTCAGGCCGCCGAACTCAGCCACCATATAGGGGAAGCGCCAGATGTTGGCCATGCCGACGGCAGAACCGATACACGCAAGGATAAACCCCCATTTGCTTCTAAACCCATCTCGATTATCAAGATTGCCTGGGGTGGAACCTGCCATAATAGACCTCCTCGATTCCATCTTGGTTTGGTCAAACCATTGTAATCGGAAAAAGAGGGTACTCAACGAACTGATATTGGGTTCGTTGGGTGCCCTCTCTCCTTTTATCTGCATTCGTCTCCTCGTAATGCAGTTGCTGCATGGTCCTGCCGGGCTGCCTGCCTCCTACTTCTCTTGGTTAGGGTAGGGCTCCAGGAAGGCGTGGAAGTGCCGCATGGGCAGGTTGTGTCCCCAGACAATCCGCATATTGGGGATGGATTCACGATCCTCATACAGCGCCTTGACAGCAGCGATGACGTAGTCCAGGTGCTCCTGGGTCAGGCGGCTGCGGTCAATGGCGAAGCGGACCACATTGGCCAGCTCAGCCTGCTGCTCGGGGGTCTTCAGGTCATACTCCATGGAGTAGTCGCCCAGCTCGGACACACGGATGCCGTAGCGGCGGATCAACTCCAGAGAGAAGCCCTCTCCAGCAAAGGTGGTATGATCACGCTTGCCGTCAAAGAACTCGTCCATGTTGATGTACACAGCGTGGCCGCCGGCGGGCAGTACGACACCTTTGACACCGGCCCTGTAGAAACCCTCGGCCAGGTAGTTACACTGGGCAACACGCTCGTTCATGTAGTTGAAGTCGCAGCTCTCATACAGACCCACAGCCAGAGCCATGATGTCACGGCCGGACATTCCACCGTAGGAGTCGTTGCCGTAGCAGGAGATCTGCTTCACTTTCAACAGAACGCCCACGTCGGTCTTCACGCTGCCGTCGGGGTTGAAGTCCGAGAATTTCTGCCAGAACAGGCCCCGGTCCCGGAAGGCCAGCATACCGCCCATATTGGCATGGCCGTCTTTCTTGGCGGACATGGTGAAGGCATCACAGTAGGAGAACATCTCAGTGGCAATCTCAGCGATGGACTTATCGGCATAGCCCTCTTCATTCATCTTGATGAAGTAGGCGTTTTCAGCCCAGCGGGCCACGTCAAACACCAGCGGGATGTCGTATTTGTGAGCGACCCGGTTGATCTCCTTCAGGTTACCCATGGACACGGCCTGGCCACAGATGGGATTGTTGGTGATACAGGTGAAGATCAGCGGCACGTTCTCAGGACCTACCGCAGTAATCAGCTGCTCCAGCTTGTCGATATCCATGTCGCCCTTGAAGGGGTTCTTCTCGTAGCGCCCTCCTTCAGGAACTTCGTACAGGATCTCCTTGTGGTACAGGTTACGAGGCACAGAGCCCATCTGCTTGATATTTCCTTCGGTGGTATCGAAGTGACCGTTGGAGGGGATGGTGAAGACCTTGCCGGGATGACGGGCAGTCAGGATCTTCTTCACGATCTCCATCAGCACAGACTCCGCAGCACGGCCCTGCTGGATGATAAAGGTATTGGGGCGCTCCATCTGCTTGGCGCCTCCATTAAAGAACCCGCCCTCGTACTCGCACAAATAGACCTCGTCCATCATCTTCTCAACGTCCCGGCAGTCGGTGCGCACCAGGTCGATGATCTTCTTCCAGTTCTTCTCGCCGCCTCGCTCAAAAATGTCGCGGAAGGTGTCCAGCAGAACATAGTAGCCGGTGTTGCGGCCATAGGCCTCATCCCCCAGGAACAGAGCAGCCCACTGCTGATTGGTCATGGCGGTGGTGCCGGAGTCGGACAGCATATCAACGGTCAGCATCCCGGCGGGAAAGGCAAACTCATTATAGTGAGTGGCTTTCAGAGCGCGCTCACGCTGCTCAACAGTGACATCGGGTACGTCACGAACGGCAAACGTAAAGTGATGAGGAACAGGGACGTTCAGTTTGTACTCTTCCATGGTTCTTTCCCTCCATAATATAAGCGCATAGCGCTTGCATTTTTTAGAGGATACCCCGGTCGTCGGAAGCCAGCCCATCCGGCTCCAGCAACTGGCGGACAGTAACCTTTCTGAATGATGTACGTAGGGCCTGAATCTTTGCTTTACTTTACTGCGATAACCTCAATCTCCACGAGAGCGTCCTTGGGCAGACGGGCCACTTCCACCGCGGAGCGGGCGGGATAGTTGCCCTCGGTGAAGAAGGTGGCATACACCTCGTTCATCGCGCCAAAGTTGTTCATATCGCTGAGGAACACGGTGGTCTTGATAACCTGATCCATGCTCAGACCGGCCTGGGCCAGAATGGACTTCACGTTGGTCAGAGACTGGCGGGTCTGCTCGGCGATACCCTCGGGGAAAGCTCCAGTTGCGGGATCAATGGGCAGCTGGCCGGAAGTAAACACCAGGCCATCAATCTCAACCGCCTGAGCGTAAGGGCCGATGGCCGCAGGGGCCTTATCGGTATTGACAATTTTCTTCATGGTATTTTCCGCCTCCTTTTAATATTGCAATAGTAATTTATCACGGAGATAATTTTTTGTCAATCATTCTTTGCGTAATTCCTGGGTATTTCAATTCAATCCCGGCATTATTGGGGGGCTATAGGGATAGGAATGGACAACATCATCAAATTATTTATATTTATGAGAAAAATTTTCTAATCTTCTTTTGACAATAATCCTGTGATCGGCTATACTGAATATAATAAATTGGGGCTTGATAGGCAATTTTAAACAGCTGACATACGCTGCCAAAGGTAAGGATAGAGGTGAGCTAATTGGCCAATCCACTGCTGCAGCACTACATCAAATTGACTGAATTTTTGGGCTACGCACTTGGGCCCGATTATGAGGTAGCGCTTCATGATCTGACAAACAAAGACCGCTCCATTATCGCTATTGCCAATAACCACATCAGCGGCCGCGACGTAGGCGCTCCTCTGACCAATGTTGCACTGCGTATCCTGAGGGATAAAAGCTATGAAACCCAGGACTATATCCTCCATTACCTGGGTGTATCCAGCACGGGCAAGACCCTGCGCTCCTCCACCATGTTCATCAAACACGACGGCAAGCTGATCGGAATGCTGTGCATCAATTTTGATGACAGTCGATTCCAGGCAGTGAGCGATGCCTTACTGCGGCTCTGCCACCCCGATCATTTTGTTGATACCAATTTTCAGGTGGATGAGACTGTGGCAGACCGTTTTGCTCCGGCAGAGCGCTTCCACAACTCCATCCACGGTGTGGCTACCGAGGCGGTACTTCGGGAACTGGACCGCAGGAATATCACGGCGGACCGTCTCAATTCCGAAGAACGCATTCAGATCATCGGCGCACTGGACAGCGAGGGCGTTTTCCTGCTCAAGGGCGCTGTAAAAGATGTGGCCGATGCTCTGGAATGTTCCCAGGCAAGTGTATATCGTTATCTAAGCGCAATCCGCAAGGAAGAGGCTTAAGGCCTCTCCCCTTTTCCTCAGTTCTATGGGAGGTAAGATCAAGATGGGTTATCACTATCCCCGCCGGCTGCTCTGGGTAGTTCTGGGCATGGTGATCAGCGCGGTGGGTATCGTTATGATGTTGCAGGCCAACATTGGACTGGAGCCATGGAGCGTCCTGCAGCAGGGTATGGCCCAAACCTTCGGCATCACTTACGGCACCGCCTCCATCATCGTGGGCGCGGCCGCCATCGGTGTTGCCATTCTATTTGGCGAGGGTTTCGGCCTGGGTACAATTTTAAATATCACCCTATGTGCCATTTTTATCGATTATATTTTGGCCCAGGGATGGATTCCTCTGATGGAAAACCTGTTCTCCGGTATTCTGATGCTGTTAGGCGGCCTGGAACTGCTGGCCATTGGGACCTGGCTGTACATGAAAGCGGCTCTGGGCGCCGGTCCCCGGGATTCCCTGATGGTGGCTCTGGCCCGCAAGACCAAACGGTCTGTCGGCCTATGCCGGGCAGTGGTGGAGATTGGCGTTATTATTCTCGGCTGGCTGCTGGGCGGCCAGGTTGGAATCGGCACAGTTATCTCCGCCATCGTGTTGGGCACCCTGTTCAATCTGAATTTTGCCCTCTTCCGCTTCCGCGCGGCAGAGGTTCATCAGGAAAATCTGATGGAAAGCTTCCGCAATCTGGCCAGCAGAATGCACAGTCCTTCCCACGGATAAAAAAATTCCTCCGTCCTGAGACGGAGGAATTTTTTTATGTAATTACTTGTTGCCGCTGCAGGCAGTGCAGCCGCCGCACTGGGGGTGGGACTGGGCCCACAGCTTGTCGGCGGTGGGCTTCCAGTTGTCGGCGTAGGGGTGGGTCTTGGAGGTCAGGTGCTCCACGGTCTCGGGAGACTGAGGATCGGTGGAGTGGGCGCCGGTCTTGTTGACGATCTCCTCGATGCGCTCGGGGTTCTCCAGCATGGGGCAGGGACGGAGCATATTGTCATTGAAGGGCTGGTTGTCATGGTAGGCCATGAACAGCGGGGACTGCAGGCACTCCAGCAGGGTCTTTTCGTGGATGTTGGAGTCGGAGTAGTGGATAAACACGCAGGGATCCACGTCGCCGTTGGCGTTGATGTGCAGGTAACGGCGGCCGCCGGCAATACAACCGCCCACGTACTCACCGTCATTCTGGAAGTCCATGGCGAAGATGCCCTTGGTCTGACGCATAGCGCGGATGCGGTGATAGATCTCCTCACGCTGCTCGGGGGTGGGCATCAGCTCAGGAGCGGCATCGTTGCCCACAGGCATATAGTGGAAGAACCACACAAAGTAGGCGCCCAGGTCGATGATCTTGTCGTAGAACTCCTCGCTGGTGATGTCCTTGTAGTTGACGCTGGTGTAGCAGGTGGAGATACCGAAGGGCAGGTGATGGCTCTTCAGCAGGGCCATGGCGTTGGTAACCTTCTCGTACACGCCCTGGCCGCGGCGGCTGTCGTTGGCCTCCTCAAAGCCCTCCAGGCTGATGGCGGGAATGAAGTTCTTCACCCGCAGCAGATCCTGGCAGAACTCCTCGTCAATGAGGGTGGCGTTGGTGAAGGACAGGAAGGCCACGTCATTGTGCTTCTCACACAGGGCAATGATGTCCTTCTTGCGCACCAGGGGCTCGCCGCCGGTGTAGATGTACATATAGATGCCCAGTTCCTTGCCCTGGGTGATGATGGAGTCGATATCGTCAAAGGACAGATTCAGCTTATTGCCGTACTCCGCCGCCCAGCAGCCGGTGCAGTGCAGGTTGCAGGCAGAGGTGGGGTCCAGCAGAATGGCCCAGGGAATATTGCAGCCGTACTTCTCACGCATCTTCTCCTGCTTGGGCCAGCCCACCAGGTTGGCGTTGACGAAGAAGTTGTTGAACACGGTCTTGAGCACATCGGGGTCGGTCTGGGTCCAGACCTTCTCGATCAGCTGGTGCCAGCAGGAATCCTTATCATTGATGGCCTTGTCGAACGCCTCACGCTGAGTGGACAGGGTGTCCCCGGAGAACTTATTGACCAGGTCCATAACCTTGCTCATATTGTTCATAGGGTCTTTATCCAGATAATCAAACACCTTGGCCAGGCCATAGCGCTTCAGACTGTCAGGAATTTTCATCTTTATTTTCCCCTTTCACGGCATAACAATACCTATCATTGTGTGTCATGATACCTTTTCTGACGAAAATTGAAAATAGACAAAACCCGTTTCATGTCCAAACTCTATACAAAAACAGCAGTTTGCTTAAAAGCGTTTCAGATTTGCGCCCCAGTTTTATATAATTTTATCCATGCTATAATGTGGTTTATGAGACTATATCAGTCCCCCGGCGGCAGCCGCTGGTCCTCCCTGTCCGGCTCTCCCGCCGGATGGACGGCAGAAGCAATGGAGATGGCCCCCCGCCCATATTTGTCCCGGATGGAATCCATGGCCTTCTCCAGCTTCTCCAGCTTATCACGGCAGGGTATGGCGTCGGCGGCGAACAGATCCACCTGCTCCCCTGCGTCCCGCTCCTCCACCAGGTTCTGGGCCGTAATGGTAAGGGCCCGGACTGGCTGCCGCTCACTCCAACAGCTGTGCAGCAGCTCCATCCCGCACTGCGCCAGGTCCCGGGAGATATAAGTGGGGGCACTAAGCCGCTTCTGGCGGCAGATATCTTTAAAGGACGGATCACGCACGGTGATCTGTACGGTGGTACATTTGAGGCCGTGCTTGCGTAGCCGGACCGCAACCTCGTCCGCCAACTCAGACAGCGCCGTACGCAGCTGCTCCCAGCCCACCAGATTTTTAGGGAAGGTCAGTCCGTTTCCCACCGACTTGGGCCCTGGCATATCCCGGGCAGGTACCACCGGGGCGTGTTCCCTGCCCGTGGCATAGTCGTGGAGGGTATATCCTCCCTTGCCCAGAATCTGCCCCAGGCTCTCCCGGTCAAACCGGGCCAGATCACCAATGGTGCGTATCCCGTAGCCATTGAGCACCCTGGCCGCCGCACGGCCCACAAAGAGCAGATCGGTCACCGGCAATGGCCAGAGCAGCTGTTGAAAGTTTTCCCGGGTGATCACCGTTGTGGCGTCCGGTTTTCGGTAGTCGCTGCCCATTTTCGCAAATACCTTATTAAAGGAAACGCCCACCGATACCGTCAGCCCCAATTCCTGCCGCACTGTTTGGCGAATCTGGTCGGCCAAAGCCTTTCCATCCCCTCCAAAGAGATGAAGGGTCCCGGTCACATCCAACCAGCTCTCGTCAATGGAGAAGGGCTCCACCAGATCGGTATACCGTTCATAGATGGCATTCACCTTTTTGGAATACTCCCGATACTTCCAGTGGTGGGCCGGCAGCAATACCAGGTCCGGACACTTCCGTCTGGCCTGCCAGATGGTCTCTGCCGTCTGTACTTTATACTTTTTGGCCAGCTCATTTTTGGCCAGAATAATTCCATGGCGACTCTCCGGGTCACCACATACCGCCGCCGGCCTGTCCTTTAACTCCGGATGATCCAGCAGCTCCACCGATGCGTAAAAGCTATTCAAATCACAGTGAAAAATGACCCGATCCAAGCACTTCCCTCCCCTCTCCCAAAAAGATACGGCTGATTTTTTTATTATATGCTTTTTTTGCCGCAAAGTCAAACATTCGTTCCATTCGCTATATTCCAGGAGAACACCGCTGTTCATAGCTGCATGGATATGATACACTGATAACAAAGGAGGGGTTTTCATGGACGAAAATGCTCTGCTGTTTTTTCAGCAGGATATAGAGGCGCTGCCGCTGTATGAGCGGTTGGAAGGCCTGATCTTGGACCGGATTGCCGATGTACAAATCAAGGTACAGAAAAGCCAGATTTCCTTTTATAACCGGCATATGTTTGCCTGCGTCTCCTTTAGCAAAGTCCGCAAGGCCAAAGATCGCCCCGCCCACTACATTGTGGTCACCTTTGGCCTGGATCACTGTCTGGAATCCCCCAGAATTGACGTGGCTACCGAGCCCTATCCCAACCGCTGGACCCACCATGTACTTATTTCAAACCTTGATGAAATCGACGATGAGCTAATGGGATGGATCTATGAGGCCAGTGTCTTTTCCGCGCTCAAATAGTCCCTAACAGTGTATTCGGAGCCATATTCTCGGCTCATTTTCTTAAGAAAAACGTCACAATCCAGCCTAAGAAAGCATTTCCGCACGGGATTGCCCTGTGATATAATGACACTATATCATGTATAAACCACTACACATAATTGCTCTGTTCACCCACTGACCATCTTACTTTGGAAAACTGTGTTATGGCTAAGGATGAAATCACATCTACTGGTAAATATAGCGGTTTTTGCAGTCTTTTCACGCCCTGCGGCAGCCTGCCCAATGGCAGGGTTCCGCAGGGTTTTGTCGCTGTAACCTGTTCTTTAAGTTGATTTCCACCAGGCTATTCTCTTTACCAGGATGAAGGTGCAGCATCCGATTAGGAGGGAGTTTTATGACAGCGGACAGACGCTTTCTTTTAATTGATGGGCAGAAAATTGCGTTGGATACCAAGGAGCTTCCAATGGATGTTCAACTTATTCGCGATCTGACTCCGCTGTCCACTTTGAAGCAGTTAGAAAAGCTGTACCTGCCTGGGCGTCTTATCTCTGATCTGGCGCCTTTGGCAGAACTGAAGGAACTAAAAAGTCTGGACCTTTCCATGAACCGCATTACAGACCTGACACCGCTTACAGGTTTACTGCAACTGCGTGATTTGAAGCTCAACCAAAATCAAATCGTTAATCTGATACCTTTGGCTGCGCTGGCACAATTAAAGAAATTGGATCTGCACGAAAATCAGATTACCGATGTGACACCCGTGGCACAACTGCAGCACTTGGCAATCTTAGAGCTGAGTGGAAATCCGATGTCTGACATATCTCCGCTGACGAACCTTACCCGCATGGTATATTTATACCTTTCAAATACGCAGGTCCAGGAGATATCTCACCTTGCGTACATGAAGCAGCTGCGTGTCTTATACCTTGACAGATGCAGAGTTGCTGATCTAACGCCTTTAGCTGGACTGACACGGCTTGAATCGTTGGAGCTGAGCAATAATCTGATCTCCAATTTGGCGCCTTTGGCAGGATTGCCGCAGTTGAGTACACTGTATCTCAGCCACAATCGAATTACAGACCTGTCTCCATTAGCGGATATGCCGAAATTGACTGAGCTGTTCTTGGAGCACAATAGGATCACAGACTTGACCCCGCTGGCCAATTTAACATGGCTGCATCGTTTATCCTTGAAAGGAAATCCTGTTACTGACCTGAAGCCATTAGGTAATATGCCGATGCTGCGGGAGTTATATATACAGGATTGCCCCATTGGAAAGCAGGAGCTCAATGCGTTTAAAAAAGCACATCCGGATTGTTATGTCGAAATAAAAGAATCATCTCAACAGCAGAATATTGCGAGGAAACTATGATTGAAATCAAAGGAAAATACAACGAAGCCAAAATTTTTACCGATGTGGTGGACAGCGCCTCCATCGCACAGGTTCAGGAGCTGTGCAATCAGGAATTCACAGAAGGCAGCCGTATCCGGCTCATGCCGGACATTCACGCCGGAGCAGGCTGCACCATCGGCACCACCATGACCATCACCAACAAGGTGGTACCCAATCTGGTGGGGGTGGATATCGGCTGCGGCATGGAGACCACCCGTATCAGGGAAAGCCGGCTGGAGCTTCAAAAGTTGGATAAGCTGATCTATGAGAAAATCCCCTCCGGCTTCTCCATCCGGGATAAGGCCCACCGCTACCTCAATGAGATCGACTTGAGTGAGCTGTACTGCGAACCTCATGTGGATCTGCTCCGGGCTGAGAAAAGCATTGGAACTCTGGGCGGTGGAAATCATTTTATTGAGGTGGACAGGGATGACGAGGGGAACCTCTACATTGTGGTCCATTCCGGCAGCCGCCACCTGGGTGTGGAGGTGGCCAGCTACTACCAAGAGGCCGGTTATAAGGTGCTCAACCGCACCGATGACGCTTCGATTGCAGCTCTGGTTGCCCAGATGAAAGCGGAAGGCCGAGAGAAGGCGATTCAGAAAGAGCTGAAGAAGCTGAAAAACCTCAAGCAGACCAGCATCCCCAAAGCCCTGGCTTATGTGTCCGGGGAGCTGTTTGAGCAGTATATCCACGATATGAAAATTGTTCAGCACTTCGCCATGCTCAACCGTCAGGCCATGATGGATGAAATTATCCTCATGGAAAAACAGTGAGGGCACTGGAAGCAACGGGGATTCAGGATAATTAAACTGCTGTATCCGAAGAAGAAAATTACGTGTGCTTAAGAGCTTGTCTAACTGCTGCCTGGTTTTGGAGGGAAAAGTGTTCAGATATTGTTGAATAAAATTTTCAATATGGCGACGAGTAAGCTGCCTCAGGTTTGTCCATTTGGGCTCGGCATCTGCAATAAACTGTAGGAAATATGTAATTGCATCTAATTCCAAACGAACCGTTGATAAGGCACAGATTGTCAACCTTGTTTTTATATATTTCTTTGCGAGTCTTTGGAATGCTGGCGGTATAAATGTGAAGTTAATCAGGTGATTTGTAGCATATACAGGAATATCAACTGAAGGGATTTTCCTGCAATCCCAAATATCCTTTTCATATTCATCCCGTGTATCATAAAAATCAGAGAAAAACAAATACAGTTGATAAATCTGGGCACGGTACCCCTGCCTTGATGACTTGCGCCCGGACAGTGCTATATACAACAAAGAATATCTGGGATATGTCTGTGTCGATGTGATTGGCAATCTCATTAAACCCAACTATGTGTCCTCGACCTTTGGGAAGTTGCTTGCCAAGAACAATTTACGGCACATTCG